>JBEBCX010000183.1:0-5527 GCA_041157425.1 Cyanobacteriota bacterium
CGCTCGCTGGTGTTGCTCGATGAAATCGGCCGTGGCACCGCCACCTTCGATGGCCTCTCCATCGCCTGGGCGGTGGCGGAATACCTGGCCGACCAGATCGGCGCCCGCAGCGTGTTCGCCACCCACTACCACGAGCTCAATGCCCTGGCGGAGCAACGGCCCAACGTGGCCAACGCCCAGGTGCTGGTGGAGGACACGGGCAGCGAACTGCGCTTCCTGCACAGGGTGGTGAACGGCGGCGCCAACCGCAGCTACGGCATCGAAGCGGCACGGCTGGCGGGGGTGCCGGCGGCGGTGGTGCTGCGGGCCCGCCAGGTGCTGGGGCGCATCGAAGCCAACAGTGTTGTGGCTGTCACCGACAGCAGCACCGATCAGCGGGCCGCCGCCTGATCCAGCCAGGCCCGGCGCAGCAGCGCATTGGCGGCGGCCCCCACCAGGCCGGCGCCGCCACGGCTGCCCTCCAGGCGGATCTGGGGCAGATGCACGGCCGCGGCCAGGTGGCGCTTGCTTTCGGCCACCCCCACAAACCCCACGGGCATGCCGATCACCAAGGCGGGGGCGGCTCCGCCGGCGGCCACATGCTGCAGCACCTGCTCCAGCGCCGTGGGGGCACTGCCAATCAGCACCACCGCCCCGGGGAACGCCTGCAGGGCCTGGGCCATGCCGGCGGCCGTGCGGGTTCCGCGCTCCGGCGCCATCGGCGGCGCCCACTGCAGCACGCTGTGTACGGCATTGCCGAAGGTGCGTTGGGCCATGGGGGCCACGGCGGCGGCGGCCATGGCGGTGTCGGTGAGCAGCGGCGCGCCGGCCGCCAAAGCGGCGGCACCGGCGGCACAGGCGCCGGGGGCACAGCGCAGATCGGCGCCAAGGCTGAGGTCGCCGCTGCTGTGGATCAGCCGCAGCAGCACCTCCTGCTCCAGGGGGGAGAGGCGGGCCAACACGGGGCTGTCACCCAGGGCCTGGCGGATCAGCCGGATGCTGGCCGTGAAGATCGGATGGTCGAACCCGGCGGCGGCTTCAGACATGGCGGCGCTGGGGGCTCGCGCTGGACAGACTGTGCATCCTGCATGGCGCCGGCCCAGGCGCAGCTCCAGACCATGGCCGACGCGGGTGACAACAGGGGGCGTCTGGGCATTGAGCAGGCCCGCAAACGCTTCCCAGAGCTGGTGCGCCGTGCCGCGGCGGGGGAGCGGATTGTGATCTGCCGGCACCAGGAACCGCTGGCGGCCCTGGTGTCCCTGCAAGCGTCGGCAAACACCGCCGAGGACCCGGAACCCGCCAGCACCCTGCTGAGCCTGCAGGGCAGCGGCCGCCAGTGCTGGGATCCGGCTGGATCAAGCACGCCCACGCGGCCCAGCCGCCCTCCCGCAGCGGCCCTGGTGCAACCGGTGCGGCGCCATCAGGCCTTTGACCCCAGGCTGCTCACGGAGGGAAGCCGCATTGGCTTCGATGGCAGCGCCCTGGTGGCCTTCCTCTGCGATGCCCAGGGCACGGGGGCTTACATCGGCCCGTTGATGGAGGGCATCAGCCAGGGGTATTGGCGGGGGCTGGTGAGCAGCCTCAGCCTGCTGCGGGTGCTGGAGGGGCCCCTGGCCTGCGGCGATGAACGGCTGAGCCAGCGCTACAGCCAGGCCTTCAACGGCCGCCAGTGGCAGGTGGTGGCGCCGGATCTGGCGATCACGGCTGCGGCTGCCCGGTTGCGCTGCCAGGAGCCGGCCTTGAGCGACAGCAGCGCCGTGGAGCTGGCCACCGCCATCCATGGCGGCGCCGCCGTGCTGGTGACCGATGACCCCCACCTCGCCCAAACTGGCCAGCACCCGGTGCTCAGCGCCCAGCGCCTCTGATGCCGATCCATCTGCTCTGGGGTGACGACGACGCGGCCCGCACCCGGGCGGTGGAGGCGCTGATCAGCCAGCACACCGATCCGGCCTGGCAGAGCATCAACCTCAGCCGCCTCGACGGCAGCGATCCCGCCCAGGCCAGCCAGGCCCTGGCGGAGGCGCGCACTCCCGCCTTCGGCGCCGGTGGTGCTGCTGCAGCGCAGTCCGTTCTGCAACCAATGCCCGGCGGAGCTGGCGGATCAGCTGGAGGCAGCCCTGCCCCTGATCCCCGACAGCTGCCAGCTGCTGCTGGTGAACCCCGGCAAACCCGACGCCCGGCTGCGCACCACCAAGGCCCTGCAGAAGCTGGTCAAGGCGGGCGAGGCCACGGAGCGCAGTTTTCAGCTGCCGGCGGTGTGGGACGGGGGCGGCCAACTGGAGCTGGTGCAGCGCACCGCCGCCGAGCTGGGCCTGGCGCTGGAGCGGGCGGCCGCGGACGCCCTGTGCGAGGCCATCGGCAGCGACAGCGCGCGGCTGGCCAGTGAGCTGGAGAAGCTTTCGCTCTATGTGGGCGAGGGGCAAGCGATCACCCTGGCGGCCGTGGACGCCCTGGTGGGCAGCCAGGCCGCCAACGCCCTGCAGGTGGGCGATGCCCTCTTGGCGGGGCAGCCGGCCCAGGCGGTGGCCCTGGTGGATGCGCTGCTGGCCGCCAACGAACCGGCCCTGCGGATCGTGGCCACCCTCTGCGGGCAACTGCGGGGCTGGCTGTGGGTGAGCCTGCTCGATCAACAGGGCGAAACCGATGTGAACGCCATCGCCAAGGCCGCTGGCATCGGCAACCCCAAGCGCATCTATGTGATGCGCAAGCAGATCCGCGGGCGCACGCCGGCCCGTTTTCTGGGGCTGCTGCGGCAGTTGCTGGAGGTGGAAGCCGCCCTCAAGCGCGGCAGCGACCCCGGCGATGCCTTCCGCGACGGCTTCCTGCTGAGCAGCCCCTGAGGCCCCGAGGCCCAGCCGCATAGGACAATCGGCGGTTCGAAGACCCGGCGCCACGGCCGGCGGCGCACGCGATGGCCCTGCTGGTCCAGAAATTCGGCGGCACCTCGGTGGCCGACGTGGAACGCATCCAGGCGGTGGCGAAGCGCATTGCCGCCAGCCGCGAGGCGGGGCACGACCTGGTGATCGTGGTGTCGGCCATGGGCCACACCACCGATGAGCTCACAGGCTTGGCAAGAGCCATCAGCGGCAACCCACCCCAGCGGGAGATGGACATGCTGCTGGCCACGGGGGAGCAGGTGTCGATCGCGCTGCTGGCGATGGCGTTGCAGGCCCTGGGGGTGCCGGCCGTGTCGATGACGGGGCCCCAGGTGGGGATCCTCACCGAATCCACCCATGGCCGCGCCCGCATCCTCGAGATCCGCACCGACCGGCTGCAGCGGCTGCTGCAGGAGGGGAACGTGGTGGTGGTGGCCGGCTTCCAGGGCACCAGCAACAGCCTTAAAGGGATTCCGGAGATCACCACCCTGGGCCGCGGCGGCTCCGACACCTCCGCGGTGGCGCTGGCGGCGGCCCTCGGCGCCGATGCCTGTGAGATCTACACCGATGTGCCCGGGGTGCTCACCACCGACCCCCGCAAGGTGCCCGACGCCCAGCTGATGGACACAGTGACCTGCGACGAAATGCTGGAGCTGGCCAGCCTTGGCGCCGCGGTGCTGCACCCACGGGCCGTGGAGATCGCCCGCAACTACGGCGTGCCCCTGCGGGTGCGCTCCAGCTGGAGTGATGAACCGGGCACGCTGCTCACCAGCAACGGCACCAGCCGCCGCGGCAGCGGCGAAGGCCTGGAGCTGGGCAAACCCGTGGATGGGGCGGAACTGGACACGGCCCAGGCGGTGCTGGCCCTGGCCCATGTGCCGGACCGACCCGGGGTGGCGGCCCAGCTGTTTGAAGCCCTCTCCGGGGCGGGGCTGAACGTGGATCTGATCGTGCAGTCCACCCACGAGGGTGCCGGCGGCGGCGCCTTCACCAACGACATCGCCTTCACCGTGGCGGAGGCGCAACTGGCGGCGGCGGAGCAGGTGTGCCGCGAGCTGCTGGCGACCCTGGGGCCGGCGGGCTCGGACGCCACCTTGAGCACCGAGGCCGGCATGGCCAAGCTGAGCATCTCCGGCGCCGGCATCATGGGGCGCCCTGGGGTGGCGGCCCGTCTGTTCGACACCCTGGCCAAACAGGGCATCAACCTTCGCCTGATCGCCACCAGCGAGGTGAAGGTGAGCTGCCTGGTGGCGGGCCACCAGGGCAACAAGGCCCTCCAGGCCGCCGCCAGCTGCTTCGAGCTGGGGGAGCAGCAACTGCGGCTCAACCCCTCCCCTGCCGGCGCCGGGGAGCCGGAAGTGCGCGGTGTGGCCCTGGATCGCGATCAGGCCCAGGTGGCGGTGCGGCGCATCCCCGATCGCCCCGGCACGGCCGCGGCGGTGTGCCGGGCCCTGGCGGACGCCGGCATCAGCCTCGATGCGATCGTGCAGGCGGAGCGCACCCATGGGGAGGGCGACCAACGCAGCCGCGACATGGGCTTCTGCCTCAAACGCGACGACCTGGAGCGCGCCCGCACCGCCCTGCAGCCGCTGCTGAACCAATGGCCGGGCGCCAGCTTTGAGGAGGGGATGGCCATCTCCCGGGTGAGCGCCGTGGGGGCGGGCATGCCCGGCACCGCCGGCACCGCCGCCCGCATGTTCCGCTCCCTGGCGGAGGCGGGCATCAACATCGAAATGATCGCCACCAGCGAAATCCGCACCAGCTGCGTGGTGGCGGAAGCCGATGGCATTGGGGCGCTGCAGGCCGTGCATGCGGCCTTCGGCCTGGGGGGCGCCGTGCGCCACCGGGCCCAGGGCACCGAAGCGCCGGTCTAGGGGGCCATTCCGACTAAAGCGCCGGCTTAAACGGTGGCCGCGATGCCGCTGGGTTCGAGCATCAGCTTGCTGCTGCTCACCGCCTCATCCATCTCGATGGGATAGGCGCCATCGAAGCAGGCGGTGCAGAAGTGACCGGAGTGGGACCTGGCCGCCTCCACCATGCCCTGCTTGCTGAGGTAGGCGAGCGAATCCACGCCAAGGTGGGCGGCGATCTCCTCAAGCGTGAGGCGGGCGGCGATCAGCTGGTCCTGGGTGTCGGTGTCGATGCCGTAGAAGCAGGGGTGGGTCACCGGCGGTGAGCTGATGCGCATGTGCACCTCGGTGGCGCCGGCATCGCGGATGGCGGCCACCAGCTTGCGGCTGGTGGTGCCGCGCACGATCGAGTCGTCGATCACCACCACCCGCTTGCCGGCCAGCACATCCGGCAGCGGGTTGAGCTTCACGCGGATGCCCGCCTCGCGCATGGCCTGGGTGGGCTGGATGAAGGTGCGGCCCACGTAGCGGTTTTTGATCAGGCCGTCCCCGAAGGGGATGCCGCTCCACTGGGAGTAGCCGATGGCAGCGGGGATGCCGGAATCGGGCACGCCAATCACGATGTCGGCCTCAACAGGCGTTTCCCGGGCCAGCACCTCACCGATCCGCACCCGGTAGCTGTAAAGCGATTCACCGAAGAAACGGCTGTCCGGGCGGGCGAAATAGATCATTTCGAACACGCACAACTTGGCGGGTTCGCTGATCCAACGGCTGCGCTGGGGGGTGGGATCACCGAGGCGGAAGTGGATGATCTCGCCGGGC
>JBEBCX010000184.1:0-3602 GCA_041157425.1 Cyanobacteriota bacterium
CGCGAGCTGGTGGTGCGCGACGTGACGCCGGAGCGCTGCGACCTGGCGGAGTTCGGGCTCAGCGGCGCCGATGGCCTCGGTGGCCTCGCTGGTTTGACGCTGCCGGTGATCGACACCCTGTGGGCAGAGGTGGAGGCGGGCGACACCCGCCTCAGCCTGCGGTTGCTGCCCCCGGCGGGCAGCGCCGCCCGCGAGCAGCTCGACGGGGTGCTGCGGCAGCTGCGCCAGCGGGCCCGCGACGCGGGCAAGCAGGAGGGCCGCGGTCTCTGGCGCCGCTACTTCCTGGTGCGGGATGCCTTCGCCTCGCTCGGGCCCGCGGCGGTGCTCACGGTGCACCGCAGCCAGGGCAGCACCTTCGGCGAGGTGTTCATCGCCGGCGATGTGTTCTGGCCCAGCGACGACACCCTGCGGCGTCAGCTGGTGTACGTGGCGGTGAGCCGCGCCAGCCAGGCGGTGTGGCTGGTGGCCGATGGCCGCCGTGGTTCGGATCCGGAGCGCTGGCGCCGCTGGCTTCAGCGCAGTTGAAGGCCCTCGATCCCCTGCCAGCCCATGTAGCCCGCCAGCACCAGGCTGAGACCCCCCACCAGCAGGTCGCCGCGCAGGAACAGCAGCTGCTTGGCGCGCTCCAGCAGCGGCAGCACCTGCTCGCGGCCGATCAGCACCGCCAGGAAGGGCACCAGCAGCGCCAGGCTCGCCGCCAGGGTGAAGCCGGCCGTGCAGATGGCTTCCTGCACGCGGTTCAGCCCCGCCGCCAGCAGGGCTGAGGCGGTTTTGGCGAACAGAAACAGGTCATCCGGGCTGATCACCTCCAGGCCGCTGCTGATCCCCAGCAACAGCGGCAGGGGCAGGGCGCAGAAGCGATCCAGCTGGCGGGTCCAGCCGGGGGGATTGCCCTCCTCCTCGCGGTTCAGCAGTTCTTTGAGGCCCAGGGCCAGCAGCGCCCCAGCCGCCAGCAGGTCGAGCCCGGTGCGGTGGCTGCTGCCCTGGGCCATGGTGAGCAGCAGCCCATGGCCGGCGGTGAGCAGCAGCACCACCATCAGGGCCACCGTGAGCATCCAGCTCAACACCAGCAGGCCCCCGCGCCGCAGCGGCTGCGGCCCCAGCAGCAGCAGGAGCAGCAGCCCGATGTGCAGGGGGCTCAGGGTGATGCCGCTGCCGTAGGCCACCAGTTCGGCCCAGAGGGTGCCTTGGCTCATTGGGGGTGCGGTTCAGCGGCGGATCTCGAACCAGTCTTCCCGGATGGGGTGCAGCTGGCCATGCACCACGCTCAGCACGTCCGCCTGCTCGGGCCCGCGCTCACACCACAGCCGCAGCTCGGTTAAGGCCTGAATGCTGCCCTCCGCCTGCACCTCCACGGTGCCATCGGGGAGGTTGCGCACCCAGCCGTTCACATCGAGCTCCCGGGCCTTCTGGCAGCAGGCCGCCCGGTAGCCCACCCCCTGCACACGGCCCTTCACGATCAGCTGCCAGCGCTCCACCCGGCTGCTGAAGGCCGGTTCAGGGCGCTCGCTCTGCAGCCATTCCCGCCGCCGCACACTGCGGCTGCTGCGGCTCACCGGGTTGAGATCGGCGATCAGCCAGCCCGGTGCCCGCGATTCCACCTGCTTGAGCGGTTGTTGGCCGCTGCCGCCACGGCGGGCGCGGCGGCCGCTGGCCTCCTCGCCATTCATGCCCCCATTCATGCCCACGGTGCTTGGCTCCCCGGTGCATCTCCCCTCCAAGCTGGCACGGGCGCGTTCCAACGCAACAAGGCCCGCTGCTGCCGCTCGAAACCCAGCACGCTCACGGTGGCGGTGCCCAGCACCAGCAGGGCGCCACCCTGCACCCCCAGCCCCAGCCAGCAACCCGCCAGGCAGCGCAGCAGATGGCCATGGGCGAACAGGGCCACGCGCCCGCCATCGCCGGCGAGCGCAAGCCCTCGCGTGATCACCCGCTCGCAGCGCTGCTGCACCTGCGCGGGACTCTCCCCCCCTGGGCAGGGGTGGCTGAACACGGTCCAATCCGGCACGGTGCGGCGGATCTCAGCGGTGGTGATGCCCTCGTAGTCGCCGTAATCCCATTCCCTGAGGTCGGGCGTGATCTCGGCGCTGGCCGCCAGGCCCGCCAGTTCACAGGTGCGCCGGGCCCGTTGCAGGGGGCTGCAGAGCACCGCGGCGAAGGGCTGCTGGGCCAGCAGCGGCGCCAGGGCCCGGGCTTCCGCCTCGCCCTCGGGCAGCAGCGGCAGATCCGTGTGGCTGGTGTGGCGCCCCGCCTGGGCCCAGGCGGTGGCGCCGTGGCGCAGCAGCCAGAGTTCAGGGGTGCCCATGGGTCGTCGGGGGTGGCAGGGGGGTGGCCCGGCGGGCCGCCGCCACCAGCCGTTGCGGCAGCTGGGGGCAGCCCCCCCAGTGCAGGTGCAGCCAGCTGGCGTGCAGCTGGGGTGTGCCCCAGCCTTCGGGGCGGCGCGGGGCGCCCCACCCCTCAAGCTGCCAAAGCGCTCCCTGCTCCGCCAGGGGCGGGTGCAGTTGCCAGCGGTGGAATTCATGGCCGCAGAGCCGCTCGCCCCGCCGCACCACCAGGCCATCACCGCTGGACTCGGCCGTGCGGTAGCCCAGGCTCAGGGCGCCGCGGCAGGCCTCGAAGGGCAGCAGGCCCGCCATCGGGTGGGGTGTGCCCTCGGCATCCGCCAGCCGCTGCCCCAGCAGCAGCAGCCCGCCGCATTCGGCGTAGATCGGCAGGCCGGCGCTGTGGGCCCGTTGCAGCTCCGCCAGGCTGCGGCGGCACTGACCCAGCTGGGCGGCGTGCAGTTCGGGGTAGCCGCCCGGCAGCACCAGGCCGCGGCAGCCTGCGGGGAGCGGCTGGTCCGCCAGGGGCGACCAGGGCTGCAGCTCGGCCCCCTGCTGGGCCAGCAGTTCGCTGGCTTCGGGGTAACGGAAGTGGAAGGCCGCATCGCTGGCGATGGCCAGGGTGATGGGCGCCGCCGCGCCGGGGGCTTCGCTGGGCTCAGCGCCGGGAGTGGCGGCGGGTTTCGGGGCGGCCAGCAGGGGCCACAGCGGCTCCAGCTGCAGGTGTTGCTCCGCCAGGTCGGCCCAGGCCCCGAGCCGCTGCTGCAGGTCGGTGAGCTCGTGGGCGGGCAGCAGCCCCAGGTGGCGGGAGGGCAGCTCGAGGCTGCTGTGGCGCGGCAGGGCCCCCAGCAGGGGCATGCCGATGCTGTCGAGGCTCTCCTGCAGCAGGGCGTGGTGGCGGTCGCTGCCGACGCCGTTGAGCACCACCCCCGCCATGGCCAGCTGCGGCTGGTGGTCGCGGAAGCCCCGCACCAGCGCCGCCAGCGATCCGGCCTGGCGGCTGGCCTCCACCACCAGCACCACCGGCAGATCCAGCAGGGCGGCCACGTGGGCGGAGCTGCCCTCCGGGCTGGGGCCGCGGCCGTCGAACAGGCCCATCACCCCCTCCACCAGCGCCAGCTGGCTGCGGCTGCCGTGGCGTTGGAAGCTCTGCTGCACCCAGGCCTCGCCGCAGAGCAGCGGGTCGAGGTTGCGGCAGGGTTGGCCGCTGGCGGCCGTGTGCAGCTGGGGGTCGAGGTAGTCGGGCCCCACCTTGAACAGCTGGATGCTCTGGCCGCGGCG
>JBEBCX010000185.1:0-3598 GCA_041157425.1 Cyanobacteriota bacterium
TGACGACGTCTACGCCAACAGCCTCGATGCGGTGAGCGACCGCGACTTCGCCGTGGAGTTCAGCGCCGCCGCCAGCCTGGTGATGGTGCACCTCAGCCGGCTCAGCGAGGAGGTGATCCTCTGGGCCAGTGAGGAGTTTCGCTTCGTGACCCTCACCGACCGCTGCGCCACCGGCAGCAGCCTGATGCCCCAGAAGAAGAACCCCGATGTGCCGGAGCTGGTGCGGGGCAAATGCGGCCGCGTGTTCGGCCACCTGCAGGGGTTGCTGGTGATGATCAAGGGCTTGCCCCTGGCCTACAACAAAGACTTCCAGGAGGACAAGGAGGCCCTGTTCGACACGGTGGCCACCACCCTTGCCTGCCTGGAGGCCATGGCGATCCTGCTGGAGGAGGGCCTGCAGTTCCAGCCGGAGCGCTTGGAGCAGGCGGTGGGCTCCGATTTCTCCAACGCCACCGATGTGGCCGATTACCTGGTGGCCAAGGGGGTGCCGTTCCGGGAGGCCTACCAGCTGGTGGGGGGTCTGGTGAAAACCTGCCTGCAGGAGGGGTTGCTGCTGCGGGAGTTGCCGCTGGAGCGTTGGCAGCAGCTGCACCCGAGCTTTGGGGACGACATCTACGGGGCCATCGCCCCCCGCCAGGTGGTGGCCGCCCGCCGCAGTGAGGGGGGCACCGCCTTTGAGCAGGTGCGGCAGCAGCTGGAGCGGGCCCAGGCCCGGCTGCGGGCCTAAGGTTGCAGGGCTGAATATCGCCGGTTTGGCCCCTTCGGCCCGTGAGCATTTTTGTAGGCAACCTCCCCTTCCGCGCTGAACAGGAGGACGTGTCCGAGTTGTTCGCCCCCTTTGGTGAGGTGACCAATTGCTTCCTCCCCCTCGAGCGCGACACCGGCCGCAAGCGCGGTTTCGCCTTTGTGGAACTGGCGGATGAGGAGAGCGAGTCCCGCGCCATCGACGCCCTGCAGGGGGCGGAGCTGATGGGCCGGCCGCTGCGCATCAACAAGGCCGAACCCCGCAGCAACGCCGGCGGTGGTGGTGGCGGTGGAGCCGGGGGCGGTGGCGGCTACGGCGGCCCCCGGCGCAACGCCGGTGGCTACGGCGGTGGTGGTGGCTATGGCAGTGGCGGCGGTTATGGGGGCGGTGCCCCCGACCGTGGCGACCGCAGCTCCGGCGCCCAGGGCTGGGAAGACCGCAGCTATGGCGGTGGTGGCGATGCCTTCGGGGCCGGTCGCACCCGCCGGCGCCGCAGCAGCGGCGGGGCGGACGAGGGCTAGAGGCCCCGCTCCTCCAACTGCTGGGCGGCCCGCTCCAGCACCTCCGGGCCGGCGGTGCGTTCGCCGGCGGCCCGGCCCAGGTCGCGGCGCCAGTGGCGTGCACCGCTGACCCCCTCCACCACCTGCACCAGGTGGCGGGCGATGGCCCATAGCCGGCCGCCGCCGCTGCACCAGCCTTCGGCGTAGGGGATCAGGCCGCGCACCACGGTGGAGGCCCGGGCCTGAGGATGGCGCGCGTCGCCGTAGAGCTCCCGGTCCACGCTGGCCCAGCGCAGGGGGTGGTCGTAGGCGGCCCGGCCCACCATCACCCCGTCGAGCTGCTGCAGGTGCTGCTGGCAGCTCGCCAGATCCTGCAGCCCGCCATTGAGTTCGATCGTGAGGTTGGGCCGATCGCGTTTGAGCTGGTGCACCAGCTCGTAGCGCAGGGGCGGGATGGTGCGGTTTTGCTTGGGGTCGAGCCCCTCCAGCCAGGCCTTGCGGGCGTGCACGCTGAAGCGGGCGCAGCCGGCCGCCGCCAGGGCATCCACAAAGGCCAGCAATTCGCCGTAGGAATCGCGCTCATCAATGCCGATGCGGTGTTTCACCGTGACCGGCAGGGGGCTGGCCGCGGCCATGGCCTCCACGCAGCGGGCCACCTGGGCGGGTTCGGCCATCAGGCAGGCGCCGAAGCGCCCCTTCTGCACCTTCTCGCTGGGGCAGCCCACGTTGAGGTTGATCTCGTCGTAGCCGCGCTCCGCCACCAGCCGTGCGGCCTCCGCCAGCAGCGCCGGGTCGTCGCCCCCCACCTGCAGGGCCAGGGGGTGCTCGCACGGGTCGAAGCCGATCAGACGCTCGCGCCGTTCGCTGTGGTGCAGGGCCTGGGCCACCACCATCTCGGTGTAGAGCAGGCTGCGCCGGGTGATCTGCCGCATCAGCACCCGGAAGTGCCGATCGGTGTAGTCCATCATCGGGGCCACACTGAAGCGGTAGGCCCCGTTCAGCAGCGAATCGGGCATGGCCCCATGCTGGCTTCCCAATGGCGTCTGAGCTGGAGCACTGGTCGCTGGTGGTGGCGGGGGGTGGCCCCGCCGGCTTCATGGCGGCCATTGCCGCGGCGGAGGCGGGGGTGCGGCGGGTGCTGGTGCTGGAGAGCACGCCGGAGCCCCTCGGCAAGGTGCTGATCAGCGGCGGGGGCCGTTGCAACGTGACCCACGCCTGCTGGGACCCGCGCGACCTGGTGCGCGCCTACCCCCGCGGCGGCCAGGCCCTGCGCGGCCCCTTCAGCCGTTTTGCCGCCGGTGATGCGGTGGCCTGGTTTGCCGACCACGGCCTGGAGCTGGTGGAGGAAGCCGACGGCCGCCTGTTCCCCAGCAGCAACCGCTCCAGTTCCGTGATCGCCTGCCTGCGCGGCGCCGCCGAGCGGGCGGGTGTGGTGTTGCGCCGCCAGAGCGCCCTGGTGGCCGCCAGCCCCAATCCAGACGGTGGATTTGCCCTGGAGCTGCGGGGCGGCCAGCCCCTGCGCACGAATCATTTGGTGCTCGCCACCGGCAGCCACCCCAGCGGCCGGCGCCTGGCGGAGGGCCTGGGCCATGGGGTGGTGCCGCCGGTGCCCTCCCTGTTCACCCTGGCCCTGCGGCCCAATCCCCTGGTGGCCCTGGCCGGCGTGGTGATGGACCCGGTGGACCTGGAGCTGGAGCTGGCGGCCCCCGGGGGTGCCGTGGAGCGCTTCCGCCAGCGGGGGCCGCTGCTGATCACCCACTGGGGCTTCAGCGGCCCGGCCACCCTGCGGCTCACCGCCTTCGCCGCCCGCGCCCTGCAGGCCAGTGGCTACCGCGCCGAGCTGCGGGTGGATTGGAGCGGTGGGCGCGCCGAGCCAGAGCTGGAGGCCTGGTTTGCGGCCTGCCGGCGGGAACAGGCGCGCCGGCAGCTCAGCAATGCCCGGCCCTGGCCCGAGCTCAGCCGGCGCCTGTGGCAGCACCTGCTGGAGCAGGAGGGCGTGGAGCCGGAGCGCCGCTGGGCCGATCTGCCCAAGCGCCAGCAGCAGGGGTTGATCGAGGCGCTGCGCCGCAGCCGCTATGCGGTGGCCGGCCGCGGCCCCTTCGGCGAGGAATTTGTGACCGCCGGCGGGGTGGCCCTTGGGGAGGTGAACCTGGCCACCATGGAGAGCCGCCGGGTGCCGGGGCTGCACCTGGTGGGGGAGCTGCTCGATGTGGATGGCATCACCGGCGGCTTCAACTTCCAGCACTGCTGGAGCTCCGGCTGGCTGGCGGGTCAGGCCATCGCCACGGCCGGCGCTGCGGCTGCCGGCGCTACTTGATCTGGTCGAAGATCGAGAACATCGGCAGGTACATCG
>JBEBCX010000186.1:0-3593 GCA_041157425.1 Cyanobacteriota bacterium
GGCCGCCGCGGCGGCGGCGACCACCGGACCCCTCCGACGAACCACTGGGGCTGTACACCTCAGCCCGTGCCGACGCCGCGGAGCGCACCAGGCCGGGGGCGGCCGCCAGGGGCTGGAGGCTGTCCTTGCCGGGCAGCACCGCCACATGGCCGAGGCCACCGCAGCTGGGGCAGGCGCGGCCAAACAGCTCGTAGATGTTCTGGCCCTGGCGCTTGCGGGTGAGCTCCACCAGCCCCAATTCGGTGATCTGGGCGATCTGGGGGCGGGCCGAATCGTGGCGCACGGCGGCCGTGAAATGCTCCAGCACCTGCAGCTGATCGCGGCGCGACTCCATGTCGATGAAGTCGATGATCACCACCCCGCCGATGTTGCGCAGCTTGAGCTGGCGGGCGATTTCCGTGGCCGCCTCGGTGTTGGTCCACAGCACCGTTTCGCGGGCATTGGCCGAGCGGGTGAACGAGCCGGAGTTGACGTCGATCACCGTGAGGGCCTCGGTGGGCTCGATGATCACGTAGCCGCCGGACGGCAGATCCACCCGGGGCTTGAGGGCATCGCGGATGGCGGCGTTGACCTTGAACTGCTCGAGGATCTCCGCCGGCTCGGGGTGGAGCTCCACCTGCACCTGGCCCTGGTCAGCCCCGAGGAACGCCTGCACACGGGAGACGCCATCGGCGCAATCCACCACGATCCGCGCCACGTCGGGAGTGAAGTGGTCGCGCAGGATGCGATGGATGAAGTCTTCGTCGCGGTTGAGCAGCACCGGCGGGCTGGCGGTTTCGGCGGCGGTCTGAATCGCCTCCCATTGGCGCAGCAGGGCCTCGAGGTCGTCGATCAGCTGCTCTTCGCTCACCCCTTCGGCCTCGGTGCGCACCAGCAGGCCGGCGCCCGGAGGCTTGATCAGCACCCCCAGGGCCCGCAGGCGGTTGCGCTCGCTCTCGGCGTTGATCCGCCGCGAGATGTTGACCCCCTGGCCGTGGGGCTGCAGCACCAGGAAGCGGCCGGGCAGCGTGAGGTTGCCGGTGAGGCGCGGGCCCTTGGTGCCGGTGGGCTCCTTCATCACCTGCACCAGCACCTTTTGGCGCGGTTCGAGCAATTCGGTGATGCCCACCGTGCCCTTCTTCAGCCGCAGCGGGCCCAGGTCGGTGACATGAATGAAGCCGTTCTTTTCGCCTTCGCCGATGTTCACGAAGGCGGCATCGATGCCCGGCAGCACGTTTTCCACGGTGCCGAGGTACACATCGCCGATCTGGTAGCGGCCCTGGGCCACCACAAGTTCATCAACGCGGTCGTCGGTGAGCACTGCGGCGATCCGCAGCTGCTCAGCGATGACGATCTGTTGGGGCATGGAAGGTCAGAGGATGACCTGCCTGGGGCAGGCCGGAAAGGATGAACCGCAACGGGGGTTGGATCCTGCCGTGGCTGTGCCGAGAAACCCAGAAGAACCACTCCGGGGTGGGAGCCCCCTGGGGGATTCCATGGAGCGTGGTGTTGCGGATGGGTGAACCAACGCCTGGGCCGCTCCAGAGGGGGGCGGCAAAACGTGCGGCGTGCGGTTTGGCAGTGGGCCAGAGCTAGGGCCAGGACCGGCAGCCAGCTGGCGGTCTGTGGCGATAGGGCGCGGAAACCGGGAAATGGGCATCCGTCTTAACGGAACCGCAACGGACCGCTTTCAGGAAGCGAATTCAAGAAAGCTGTTGCGGACACTCATCCGGGCCTTGAATTCGATTCGACGGGATCGAAGCGACGGGATCGAAACGCGATCAGGTCGTGATTGGCCGAACTGAAAAAGACCGGGAGAGCGATCTGGCAAGCCAATAATCAGGCCGCAGATCTGCCGTCTGAACTGAAATTAGCACGGCTGATTGGGGTGGTCCGGGGCCGGCGCCAGGTGCAGGGCCAGGCGCCGCAGCTGGCGCAGATCCAGGGGCACGTCCAACCACGTGGCAAACCAGTGCTGCAGCTGCTCGGGCCTGAGGCTGCGGCCAGTGGGATCCACCAGGGCCCGGTAATTCAGGGTGATCGGGGTGGACTGATCGGTGGGCAGCACCTGCAGCTGCTGCAGGAACGGGCGGCAATCCCGTTGCCGGGGGCGACCCTTTTTGTCGGTGTCGTGCCAGATCCAGCTCTCGGCCGCCAGCAACGCCGCGGCGGCCCGCTGCCAAGCCTCCGCCGGCGGCGCCGGGGCCGAGGCCGGCTCCAGCGCCAGCTGCCAGCTCGAAGCCACGATCTGCTGGGAGAGGCTGGGGCCAGACACCGGCACCTCCGCGACGCTCAGCAGCGCAAAGCCTTCCGGCAGCTGCTGTTGCAGGGCCGCACGGGCCCGCTCCACGGCGAGGGGCTGGGCCAACTCCACATCCATCCATTCCCCCAGCGCCTCCACCCCCAGGGGCAGGGCCAGGCCGAACTGCACCCGCGGCAACGGGTGGAACCCACCGGTGAAACTCACCGGCAACGCGGAGCGGCGCAGGGCCCGCTCCAGCAGGCGCACCAGATCCAGGTGGCTCAGCAACACCAGCGATCCCGTTTTGCTGAAGCAAAACCGCAAGCGCTGCACCCGTTCGCTGGCGGGGGGGCGCTGCGGCGTTTGCGGCGGAATCGGCGGCGGCGGCACCACCACGTTGTGGCCCAGCTCCGGCCCGCAGACGCCACAGCTGCTGCAGCCTTCAAACGAGCAATCGGGCACCACGGCGGCCGCCAGGGCGCGCTGCAGATCCTCCGCCAGCCAGGCCTTGTCCACGCCGGAATCGATGTGGTCCCACGGCAGCGGCTGCCGGCAGAAGGCCTCCAGGTCGGCGGCCTCCATCCCCTCGGCGGAGCTCCATTCCCCCAGCTCCAGCTCCCGGTAGCGCCCCCCCAGGCCGGCGGCCTCGATGGCGCTGGTCCAGGCGCCGTAGGTGCGCTCCGCCGCCTCAAACCAGGCATCCAGCCCGGCTCCGGCGCGCCAGGCCGCCTCGATCACCGGCGCCAGGCGGCGGTCGCCGCGGCCCACGAAATCCTCCATGGCCGAGAGGCGCACGTCGGTGGTGTTGGTTTTGATGCCCCGCAAAGGCCGCAGGGCATCGCGCAGCAGCCGCTGACGCCGCTGGAATTCAGCCGTGCTGACGCTGTGCCACTGAAAGGGGGTGTGGGGCTTGGGGGTGAAGTTGCTGATCGTGAGGTTCAGCTCCAGACGCCCCAGGTCGCGGCATTGCTGCTGCAGCGACCGGCAGGTGTCGGCGATGCCGATCACATCGGCATCGGTTTCCCCCGGCAGGCCGATCATGAAATAGAGCTTGATCTTGCGGTAGCCGCTCTCCATGGCGGTGCGGATGCCGCGCAGCAGCTCGGCATCGGTGAGCCCCTTGTTGACGATGTCCCGCAGCCGCTGGGTGCCGGCCTCCGGAGCGAAGGTGAGCCCGGCCTTGCGGGTGCCCCCAAGGATGTGGGCGATGTTGCTGTCAAAGCGATCCACCCGCTGGCTGGGCAGGGTGAGGGTCACGTTCTTGTCGGCGAGGCGGTTGCGCAGCTCCACCCCCACCGCCGGCAGGGCGAGGTAATCGGAGCAGCTCAGCGACAGCAGCGAGAAATCGGAATAGCCGGTGCGCTCCATGCCG
>JBEBCX010000187.1:0-3553 GCA_041157425.1 Cyanobacteriota bacterium
GGCTCCAGCAGGGGGTCGCCTGTGGCCCGTTGCTGGCGGTAGGCCATCAAGGTGCCGTTGCTGCGCTGGGGGGCGTAGTAGCGCCAGGCCTCGTGGGCGTAATCCACCACCAGCAGCTGGCCGCTGGCCAGGCTGCGGCCGGCCCGCTGCAGCCAGGGCTTGAGGCCTGGATGCAACTCGGTGGTCCAGCCGGGGGGGCGCTGGGGTCCGGGCTGGAGCAGCCCGAGGGGCTCCAGGGGCGCCAACGCCTGGGGCGGCAGGGGCTCGCCGGCCTGCAGCCGCAGCAGGGGCTCGGCCCCAGGCTCCCCGTGCAGGGCCACCCCCTGGTGGCGCCAGAGGGCCCCGTCCCAGACGATGCGCTCCACCGCCAGGGCATCGAGCACCTCATGGGCCAACATCACGCCGGCCACCGGTTCGGCCGCCAGCTGCTCAAAGCTGCACCAGCGGCAGGGCAGGGGGGCGTGCTCCAGCAGCTGCCGCTGGCGGGCGGCCATGCCGGCGTTGGGCTCCACCAGCACCAGCTCGGTGCGGGCCGCCAGGGCGGGCCAGCCCTGGCTCAGGGCCTCGGCCAACTGCAGCGCCAGCTGCCCCTCCCCCGGGCCGGTTTCCACCAGGGCCAGGGGGGCCTGGGCTGGCTGGGCCTCGAGCCACTGGGCGATCTGCGGAGCCAGCAGGGCGGCGAAATCCGGACCCAGGGAGGGGGAGGTGGCGAAATCACCGCGGGGCCCCACCTGCAGGCGGCCGCTGCCGTAGGCGCCGTGGTCGGGGTCGTGCAGGGCCCACTGCATGTAGGTGCTGAAGGGCACCCATCCCCCCGCGGATCGCAGCCGTTCGGCCAGCCAGGGGGGGGCGGGGTGGTGGGTCACACCGGTGCGGTGGGGTCAGGGAGAATGCTCGCCACTGAAGCAGGCGCCATGACGGGACCCCAAGGAGTGCTGGCCTGGTGCGCCCGGGCCCTGCTCAGCTTGGTGCTCCTGCTTGGGGTTTGGGTGGCACCGGCCCGGGCCTACGACAACCCCGACCTGCTGCCCGATCACCCCACCCCGGTGATCGACCTGGCCAAGATCCTCACCGATCCGCAGCGCAGCGCCCTGGAGGCGGAGCTGGAGGATTTCGAGCGGGTGAGCGGCTGGAAGCTGCGGGTGCTCACCCAGTACGACCGCACCCCCGGCCTGGCGGTGAAGGACTTCTGGGGGCTGGATGAGCGCTCCCTGCTGCTGATCGCCGACGAGCGCGGCGGCAACCTGCTCAACTTCAACGTGGGCGATGCCCTGTTCGCCCTGATGCCCCGCACCTACTGGGTGGAGCTGCAGACGCGCTTCGGCAACCAGTACTACGTGCGCGACAACGGCCAGGACGCCGCCATCCTCGATTCGCTGCACACGGTGAAGGGCTGCCTGGAGATCGGCGGCTGCCAGGTGGTGCCGGGCTTGCCCCAGGAGCAATGGATCCTCACCCTGGCCACCTCGGTGCTGGGGGGGCTGATCGTGGGCTTCGCCGCCTACCCCCGCCAGCCCGACCGCACCGTGGAGTGGGCCTGGGTGCTGCTGCTCTCACCCCTGTGGGTGATCCTGTTCGGCGTGTTCGGCGTGGCGCCGATCATCACCCGCACCCCCGATGTGCTGCCGCTGGTGCGCAACGCCCTGGGGTTCGTGGGGGCGATCGCGGCGGCCTACGTGATTGCCCAAAACACCGTGGGCAAAAACCGGCTCAAGGACAGCGAGGGCTAGGCCCCTCAGCGGCTTTGGGCGACGCTGCGGGGGCCGAGGCGATCCAGGCGCTCCAGGCGGCAGCGCAGGGAATCGGCCGGTTCGCAGCTGGGCAGCTCGGCCACCACCGGCACCATGCCGGCGATGGCCCGCAGTTCGGCCAGGTTGCGCTCGTAGAAGGCCTTCAGGGCGCCGTAGCGCTTCACCGGTTGGCCGTAGAAGCTGCGGCCGGCGAGGGTGGGGAATGAGGCCCACTCCGGCGCCAGGCGGGCGGCCAGCTCCGGGGTGAAGGCCCCCTGATCGGCCAGGGGCAGGGCGCCGCGGCGCTGGATCAGGAAGATGGCGGCCTGGTCCTGCACGTCGGGCCCGAAACCGGGCAGCTGCAGGCTGCGGCTGGCGCGGGCCCAGGTGAAGGGCATGAACTGGTAGGCACCGGCGGCGGCGCTGGCGTAGCCACCGGAGTAGATCACCCGATCGGGGTGGCGCTCCAGATGGGGCATCAGGCCCCCGCCGAACATGATGCGGTAGCCGAGGTTCTCGCCCCGGGCCCAGGTGCCCTCGGCGTAGCGGATGGTGTTGAGCAGCGCCCGGCGCTCCGGCGTGATGGCGAAGCGGAAGGGTTGCCCTTCAGCGGGGGAGCCATCGCTGGCGTTGAGCAGGGCCAGCTGCGAATGGGGCCGTGGCGCATCCAGCGTGGTGGTGGTGCTGGCCGCGGAGCCGGCCTCGGTGCCGGCGGCGGCCATCAACTGGGCCTGGGCGGGAGCCTGAAGCAGGGGGCCGGCAACACAGCAACCGGCCACGGCGGCAATCAGGCTCAGACGACGCTGAACAGGCAAAACGCGATGGCGAAGAACAGGCATCAGCTCCAGCGGTGGCCTTGGGGGGGCCGGTGCAACGGGGGGCCGCACGAACCGGAACGATGAACCCACCTGATCAGGCCACAACCGAGGTTGCGGCTGGGTTTGGCGGGAGCCAAACGGAGTGCTCAGCGCTGCAATAGATCTGGGATCAACATCAAAACGGGCTGCAATCCTGAAAACTTATGGGGGAAAGCTTTGAGGAATTGCCGCCGATGGTGATGTTGAAGCAAGAAAGCTTGCGACGAACTGAAGCGGATCAGGATAAGTTGCGCAGAGTTTGTCACACAAACCCCTCGAAACCATCGCATCAGTGACACTCGCACAAGTGTCCACATGTATCAAGAATTACGCAGGACATTTCAAACAGCAATGGCCCACAGGGTTTTGTATGCAAATGGATCGCCGCTGAAGCGGTTATGAGGCGTGGTGGCCGATCCGTTGCAGCAGCTGCGCTGCCTGGCGATCACCACCATCGGGAACAGGGGCATCGGTGGGCGCCAGCAACGGCTGATCCAGCTGCCAATCCCCCTGCTGCAGCTGCTCACGGCTGATCAGGCGGTGCCAGCTGTGGCTGCGCAGCGCCTGCTCCAGCACGGGCGCCTCCGCAAACCCCTCGCGGCGCACCACCTGCAGGCCCACCCCCGCAGCCATGGCCTCGCAAAAGGTGCTGTAGCCGGGCTTGGTGATCACGCGGCCGCAGAGGGGCAGCCCCTCCAGGGGGCGGATGTCGGCTGGCAGCAGGCTCACGTTGGCGGCCCCGCAGTCGAGGGCCGGGTCGGACACCAGGAACCGGTGTTCGGGCCAGGCCTCAAACCACCGGCGCTCCACCTGCAGGCCCATGCCGCCGAACCCCACCATCACGGTGCGCTCGCGGGTATGGTCGAGGCCCAAGCGTTGCGCCAATGCGGCGGCATCCTCCCGGGGCCGGCCCGGGGTGAGGCCCACGGCGGTGGTGGGCAGGCCCCAGGGCATGGCCATGGCGAA
>JBEBCX010000188.1:0-3544 GCA_041157425.1 Cyanobacteriota bacterium
AGCTTTTTCGGCTACCACAACCTGCAGCGCTTCAGCGGGGTGGTGAACAACCACCTGCAGCCCTGGTGGTTTTTTCTGCCGGTGCTGGTGGTGGCATCACTGCCCTTCTCGCCGCTGCTGCTGGCAGGCCTCTGGCGCCACCTGCGTTGGGCTCCCCCGGGGGGCGCTGACCCCCGTGGGTCCTTGGGCCGTTTTGCCGCCTGTTGGTTGCTGGCGGTGCTGCTGTTCTTCACCCTGGCGGCCACCAAGCTCCCCAGCTACTGGATTCCGGCCACCCCCGCCGCGGGGATCCTGATGGCCCTGGCGGCCCAGGATCTGCTGGCGGTGCCTCCCGCCCGCGGCAGCCGCTGGTGGCGGCTCACCA
Source organism: Cyanobacteriota bacterium (assembly GCA_041157425.1). Taxonomy (GTDB): domain Bacteria; phylum Cyanobacteriota; class Cyanobacteriia; order PCC-6307; family Cyanobiaceae; genus Vulcanococcus. The sequence continues at coordinate 365 of JBEBCX010000188.1, forward strand.
CCCTGGCCTTGGTGGCCCTGCTCAGCGCCGGTCTGCTGCTCTCCCACCACTGGATCCCCTGGATCGTGGAGCCGGAGCTGCCCACCCTGCCGGCGGAGATGATCGCCGGCGGCGCCGTGGTGCGCGCCGGCCTCTGCTTCGGCCTGGCCTTCGCCGCTGGCCTGCTGCTGTGGCGTGCGGCGCCCCCCTGGGGCCAGCTGTGGCTGCTGGCGCAGCAGCTGGCGATGGGGCTGTTTGTGACCACCGCCCTGGTGCCCCTGATCGGCCTGGGCGATCGCCTGCGGCAGCAGCCGGTGCGGCGCATCGCCGCCGTGGTGCTGGAGCGGCGCACGGCGGCGGAACCCCTGGCGATGGTGGGGATTCTCAAGCCCTCGCTGCACTACTACACCGACCAGGTGGTGATCTACGAGGGGGTGCAGCCCAGCGGCCCCGCCAACCTCGCGGATCGGCTGCTGCGGGAGCACCGCCGTGGTCAGCGCCCCAGCCCGGTGACCGGCGGCGCCAGCCTGCTGCTGGTGATCGACCAGCGCACGGCCCAGCTGCCCCACTGGGCGGGCCTGGTGCACCAGCCCCTGGGATCCCATGGGCTCTACCGGCTGTGGCGGGTGCAACGCACCGACCTGCAGCGCTGGGTGGAGGCCCTGGGTCGCCGTGGCCTTCCCGGACCCGATTGGCAGCGGCCGCGGCCGGAGCGTTACTGAGGGGTGTCGGCCCCGCCTGTGGGGGCTTCATCCGCCATGCGCTCCCGCTGGCAGAAGCTGCAATGCCCCCACCGCTGCAGCTCGCCGGCGGGGGAGGGCCGCTGGCAGCGGCCGCAGTGGGCCAGGCCGAACACATCGATGCGGCTGGGGTGCTGCTGCCACACCTGGGCCTCCTGCTCGGTGCCCGGTTGGGGCAGGGGTGTGGTCTCGTGCTGCTCCAGCACCAGATCCTTGATGCTGAAGCCGGAGGCCCGCAGCGCCCCCAGCAGTTGGTGCCGGTTGAAGCGCAACGCCTGCAGCCACTGGGGCTGGCTGGCCCCCACCACCAGCCGTCCGGCCTGCAGGCGCAGGGGCCGGCAGTGGGGGGCCAGCTGGGGGCCGGCGATGCGCGGCCAGGCCTGCCACAGGGCCGCCAGCCCGGCATCCCCGTTCCACTGGCGTTGCAGGGCATCGAGGCAGCGGCCCAACCCCTGCAGCGGCGGCCGCGGCGGCGGCAGCAACAGGGTGACGTCGCCCTGCCGGCGGCTGCGGTTGGGCGGGGCGATGGCCATGGCCCGACCCTAGGGGAGGTGCGGCGATCCCGCTGCACCGAACGGGGATGAACTGGTTAGTCTCAGCGCCTGCCCCACCCCTGGATCCATGGGCTTTTTTGATCGGCTCAGCCGCCTGGTGCGCGCCAACGCCAACGCCGCCCTGACCCGGGCTGAAGACCCCGTCAAGATCCTCGATCAGTCGGTGGCGGACATGCAGTCCGACCTGGTGAAGCTCCGCCAGGCCGTGGCCACCGCCATCGCCAGCCAGAAGCGCATTCAGAACCAGGCGGAGCAGGCTGAGGCCCAGGCGGCCACCTGGTACGAGCGGGCTGAGCTCGCCCTTAAGAAGGGTGAGGAGGATCTGGCCCGGGAGGCCCTGGGCCGGCGCAAAACCTGCCAGGACACCGCCACCGCCCTCAGCACCCAGCTGCAGGGCCAGGCCGGCCAGGTGGAGCAGCTGAAGCGCAGCCTGGTGCAGCTGGAAAGCAAGATCGCCGAAGCCAAAACCAAAAAAGACATGCTCAAGGCCCGGGCCCAGGCGGCCCAGGCCCAGGAGCAGTTGCAGAGCGCCGTGGGCAACCTGGGCGCCAACTCGGCCATGGCGGCCTTTGAGCAGATGGAGGAGAAGGTGCAGGCCCTTGAGGCCCGCAGCCAGGCGGCCGCCGAGCTGGCCGGTGCGGATCTGGAGAGCCAGTTCGCCGCCCTGGAGGGGGCTCCGGAGGTGGATGCCGAGCTGGAGGCCCTCAGGGGCAAACTCGCCGGTGCGGGCCCCGCCGCGGCCCTGCCCGCCGGCCTGAGCGGCGACAGCGCTGTCGAGCCCGTCACCGTCGAGGTGCAGCAGCCCGCGGTCGATGCCGAGCTGGAGCAGCTGAAGCGCTCGATCGACAAGCTCTGAGGGCGTCGATCGTCCATACAATCCACGCCAGACCCACCACCTGATGCCCGCCGCCGTGTCCGTGCTGCACCTGACCGATGCCAACTTCCAGGCCGAGGTGCTGGATGCCCCCACCGCCGTGCTGGTGGATGTGTGGGCCGAGTGGTGCGGCCCCTGCCGGCTGATGGCCCCGATGATGGACTGGGCCGCGGCCGACTACGCCGGCCGCCTCGCGGTGGGCAAGCTGGAGGCCGACCCCAACCCCGCCACCCGCGACCGCCTGCAGATCCAGGGGCTGCCCACCTTGATCCTGTTCAAAAACGGCGTGGAGCTGGCCCGCCACGAGGGGGCCATGGCCAAGCCCCAGCTGCAGGCCTTCCTGGATGCCCATCTCTGAGGCGCCGTTCTCCGGCTTGATCAGCGAGCGGGTTCGCGGCCTCGGCAGCGGCGTCTTTGCCCGCAACGACCAACGCAAGCAGGCCTACAGCGCCACGGCCGCCGGCCGCGGCCTTCCGCCCCTGCTGGATCTTTCCCTCGGCTCCACCGACCTGCAGCCCCCCGCGGTGGCCATGGAGGCCATCGGGCGCCAGCTCGGCCAACCCCAGAGCGCGGCCTATTGCCTGCACGGGGCCACCCGCCCGTTCCGGGAGGCGGTGGCGGCCTGGGCCCAGCGCCGTTTCGGCGTGGCGGTGGATGCCGAGCGGGAGGTGCTGCTGCTGGTGGGATCCCAGGAGGGCACCGCCCACCTGCCGCTGGCGGTGCTCAACCCGGGCGATCGGGCCCTGCTGCTCGACCCCTACTACCCCTCGCACCGCGGCGGCCTGCAACTGGCTTCGGCCCAGCCGCAGCTGTTGCCCCTGGAGGCCGCCAATGGGTTCGCGCCGGCCTTTGATCGGCTCAGCGCCAGCCAGTGGGATGCCCTCAAGTTGATGGTGCTGGGCTTCCCCCACAACCCCACGGCCACCACGGGCCAGCAGGCCTGGGTGGATGCGGCTGCGGAGCGGGCCGTGCGCCACGGCCTGGTGTTCGCCCACGACAACCCCTACGTGGATCTGGCCCTCGACGGCGAGGC
>JBEBCX010000189.1:0-3787 GCA_041157425.1 Cyanobacteriota bacterium
TCAAAGGCCACGGCGCGGTGCAGGGGGCGCAGGCCGCTGGCCCCCAGCTCCGCCAGCTCCGCGGCGCCGGCCTCCTCCAGGCCGGGCGGCAGCACGGCGGTGCCCCGTAGTGGCGTCTGTTCGGTCATGCCCCCTGCCGCCCTTGGTTGCTGCTGCCACAATGAAGGAGTCCGGTTTCGGCCGGACTAGGTGGCTCACACCGGTGTTTCGGACAGCGGTTCGATTCCGCTCAGCTCCATCAATCCGGGGCTGCAATGGTTTCGACGGGGCATGAGGAGAGTGACTGAAGCCTGCTCGGTCAGAGCAAACCCGTAACAGCGAACAACATCGTTCGTTTCTCCCGTCAGTTTCTCCCGTCAAGCCGCCCCCGTGGCTGCCTGACACTCTTAAGGGAGATGGGGTGAGATCAGCCTTATCACCCAAATGATCCATGGGGGCTGGAAGGCCCCTTCAACCATCCCATCCTTGCCGGCTGTGGTTTGCGGCGCGCTCTACAGCTGCTCCACATGTTCAACAACGAAGCCCTTCGCTTTGAGCTCTTGCTTGAGTGCTTCGGCCTGGGCTTTGGCGATGTGCACGATGCGCAGATTGTTCTGGCGCACCGCATGGATCCGAGTGATGCCAACCATGGTCGGGAATGGCGTTGGGAATCAGGAGCGGATGTAGCGCTTGCGGCCCTGGGAATCGATGGCGTATTTGCCACCGCGGGGGCCGGTGAAGGTCTTGAGGTAGGTCTTGCGGCCCCGGTCGTCCACGGTGTAGACGCCGCCTTTCGGACCCTGGTGGAGTTTCTCGAGGTTCTCCACTTGCTGTTGCACATCGGCCTTGATGCGCGCGGCCGCCACGATGGCGGAAGCTTCCGGCTCCTGATGGGGCTTTCTGCGGAACAGTGAAAACAGCCAGCGCATGGAGAATCGTGCTCGCCACGCCTATTGTCTGGCGCTGTCAAGTGTGGCCGTTGGCGATTAGCGAGCGCCCAGCATCCTCACGATTTGCTCCGTGACGTCTGCCACGCTTCGCTGCGGATCGTGCACCACCAGGTCGGCGCGATCGCGCAGGGGCCGGATGAAGTGGCGTTCGCCGGGAATGGTCTGCAGCAGGGTTTGCCGCAACACGTAGCGGGCTGAGCGCTGCCGTTGTTGTTGATCGCGGCGCAGCCGGCGCACGATGCGCAGCGCCAACGGCGTCTGCACATACACCAGCAGGGCAAAGGTGCCGTCGTTGAGGAAGGGTTGCGGTCCGTAGGCCCCCTCCAGCAGCACCAGCTCCGGTGGGCCGTCGCTCAGGGGCGTGCGGCCCGCCCGGCGGGTGGCCATGTCGTAGGTGCGCAGCGACTGGCAGGTGCCCGCCCGCAGGGCCGCCAGCTCCTGGCGCAGGCAGGGCAGATCAATGGCATCCACCGTGTCGAAGCCAAAGCGGCCGTGGGGATCCCAATCGGTGCGGTAGTAGTTGTCGCAGGCCAGCACCAGGCTGCGGTGGCGGCGTTCCTGCAGCCGGCGGCAGAGGGCGGCGGCCAGCATCGTTTTGCCGGCGGCGGAGGGCCCGCAGATGCCCACCACCGGAACCGCTGCCCCCATGGCCCGGTTCAGCGGTTGGCGGTGCTGCCGCCGCGGTAGCCGCTCCACAGCTTCAGTTCATCGAGGCTCAGCACCCCCTCCCGCCGTTCACCCTGGTAGTCCCAGCTGGGGTAGGCCCGCACCTTGGCGGTGTTGCAGCGCTGGCGGCCGTTGTCGTCCTTGTCGCACTCCACGTAGGGCAGGCGCTCCTCGGCCGGGCTGCCGAACAGGGCCTTCTGGTGTTGGCAATGGCCGCACCACCAGGCGCCGTAGAAGATCATCCCCACCCGTTTGAGGTGGTCGGCCAGGCGCAGCTGCTCGGCATTGGAGGCCGGCGGCTTGGCGGTTTGCCCTTCGGCCCAGGCCGCCGGTGCCGCCAGGGTGGCCCCCGCCAGCAGCAGGCCGGCCCCGAGCTGCAGCAGGCGGCGGCGGCCGGATCGGGTCGGCCGGTGGGCGCTGGGCATGGCGGTGGTGCAGGTGGCCCTGAGGTTAGGGGCGTTCGGCCTTCCGCCCCAGCGGCGATGCCGCGGCTGCCGCTGCAGCTGGGAGACTGGAGCAACGCCTGTCCTTTGGTTGTCCCCAGCAGCAGCGATGAGCGCCAACGGATACCGCGATTACTTCAAGGTGCTCGGCGTCGAGCGCGGCGCCGATGCCGACACGGTGAAGAAGGCCTTCCGCAAGCTGGCGCGCCAGTACCACCCGGACGTGAACCCCGGCGACAAGGGCGCTGAGGCCAAGTTCAAGGAGGTGAGCGAGGCCTATGAGGTGCTCTCCGATCCCGACAAGCGCCGCCGCTACGAGCAGTTCGGCCAGTACTGGAGCCAGGCCGGTGGCGGGGGTGGCGGTGGTGCCGGCGTGGATGTGGATTTCGGCCGCTACGGCAATTTCGACGATTTCATCAACGATCTGCTCGGCCGCTTCGGCGGGCCCGGCGGTGGCGGCTTTGCCGGCGCCCCGGGGGGCTTTGGGGGTGGTTTCGGCAGCGGCTTCCCCGGGGGCTTCAGCAGTGGCTTCAACGGTGGCGGCTTTGGCAGTGGCTTTGGCCCGGGCGGTTTTGCCGGCCCCGGCGCCGGCCGTGCGGCCCCGGTGAACCTGGATGCCGAGGCCACCATCAGCCTCACCTTTTCGGAGGCGTTCCGCGGCTGTGAGCGCACCCTGGCGGTGAACGACGAGCGCGTGCAGGTGCGCATCCCCGCCGGCGTGAAGCCCGGCAGCCGCCTGCGGCTCAAGGGCAAGGGCAACCTGCAGCCGGGCACCGGCCGTCGCGGCGACCTCTACCTCAACCTGCAGCTGCAGGACCACCCCGTGTGGAGCCTCGATGGCGACCAGCTCAAGGCGGAGCTGCCCCTGAGCCTCGATGAGCTGGCCCTCGGCGGCGACGTGCGCGTGGCCACCCCCGATGGCGAAGCCACGGTGACCGTGCCACCGGGCATGGCGGTGGGCCGCAGCCTGCGGCTCAAGGGCAAGGGCTGGCCCCAGCAGGGGGGGCGCGGTGATCTGCTGCTGAGCCTGAGCCTCAAGCAACCCGCCAGCTACAGCGCCGAGGAGCGCCAGCTGCTGGAGCAGCTGCGGGCCGCCCGCTCCACCGACCCCCGCGCCGACTGGATCAGTTCCGCCAGGCTCTGAGAACGCCCCCTGATGGACTCGAACCATCGACCGGCTGCTTAGAAGGCAGCTGCTCTATCCAGCTGAGCTAAGGGAGCTTGGCGGCCGGGGCTCCCCCGGCCAAAGGCATTGTGGCAGCCGGAGTCTGGGCGTCAGTGCTGGCCCTGGCTTCTATGGTGGTGTGCTGCGCACCCTTGCCCGATGGCCGCTCCCCGGCTCACCGACAGCCAAAAGCAGGAGCTGGTGGCCCGTTACCGGCAGGGGGAAACCGCCCAGGCGCTGGCGGAGGCCTATGGCTGCAGTCCCAACACCGTGAGCCGCGTGGTGAAGGCCGCCCTCAGCGCCGAGGAGCTGGCTGAAATCCGCAAGCAGGGGCGCTCGGCCAAGGCGGAGCCCGTTGCTGAGATCGCCGTGCCAGAGCCGGCCGCTGAGGAGCCCGATCCGGCCGATGACGATGCCGGGGTGCTGGCCATCGACGATGCCGATGAGTTCGGCGACGACGACGACGATTTTGCCGATGACGGCCTCGATGACGACGAGGCCGACCTGGAGGCCGAGCTTGCCGATCCGGCACCAGCCTTTTCCCTGCCCCAGGGCGAACGGCCCCAGACCAAGCCGCTGCAACC
>JBEBCX010000190.1:0-3526 GCA_041157425.1 Cyanobacteriota bacterium
GAAACCCTCGATGCCGCCCTGCTGCGCCCGGGCCGCTTCGACCGCCAGGTGCTGGTGGATCGCCCCGACCTCTCCGGCCGCAAGACGATCCTCGACATCTACGCCCGCAAGGTGAAGCTGGCCCCCGGTGTGGATCTCGACCGCATCGCCCAGGCCACCAGCGGCTTCGCCGGTGCCGACCTGGCCAACCTGGTGAACGAAGCGGCGCTGCTGGCGGCCCGCTCCAAGCGCAACGCCGTGGAGCAGGGCGACCTCAATGAAGCGATCGAACGGGTGGTGGCCGGCCTTGAGAAGAAGAGCCGCGTGCTCCAGCCCGACGAGAAAAAGGTGGTGGCGTACCACGAAGTGGGCCACGCGATCGTGGGGCACCTGATGCCCGGCGGCAGCAAGGTGGCCAAGATTTCGATCGTGCCCCGCGGCATGGCAGCCCTGGGCTACACCCTGCAACTCCCCACCGAGGAGCGCTTCCTCAACTCCAAGGAGGATTTGGAGGGCCAGATCGCCACCCTGCTCGGCGGCCGCAGCGCCGAGGAGCTCGTGTTCGGGGAAGTCACCACCGGCGCCGCCAACGACCTGCAACGCGCCACCGACATTGCCGAGCAGATGGTGGGCACCTACGGCATGAGCGACGTGCTCGGCCCGCTTGCCTACGACAAGCAGGGCGGCAGCCGCTTCCTGGGGGGTGGCAACAACCCCCGCCGGGTGGTGAGCGACGCCACCGCCCAGGCCATCGACAAGGAGGTGCGGGGCCTGGTGGATCGCGCCCACGAACGGGCCCTGGCGATCCTGCGCCACAACCGCGGGCTGCTGGAGAGCATCTCCCAGCAGATCCTGGAGAAGGAGGTGATCGAGGGCGACGACCTCAAGACCCTCCTGGCCAGCAGCGTGATGCCGGAGCCGGCCTAGGGGTTGACGGCGGGGCCCCCGATCCCGGATAAGGGTTCTTTGAGATGGGCCGATGGCTGCCAGCTGCAGCGTCCCCGCCTTGGCCGTGCTCCAGGGCCGGGATTTCCTCTCCTCCGCCGACATCACCCCGGAGCAGACCCAGGCCCTGCTGGCCCTGGCCGCCGATCTCAAGGCCGGGCGCACCCACATCGACCTGACCGGCCGCAGCCTCGGCCTGATCTTCTCGAAGGCCTCCACCCGCACCCGGGTGAGCTTCACCGTGGCCATGGCGCGGCTGGGGGGCCAGACCATTGACCTCAACCCCCAGGTGAGCCAGGTGGGCCGGGGCGAGCCCGTGGCCGACACCGCCCGGGTGCTCAGCCGCTACGTGGATGCCCTGGCGATTCGCACCTTCGCCCAGGAGGAGCTGCAGGAGTACGCCCACTGGGCCTCAATCCCGGTGATCAATGCCCTCACCGACCTGGAGCACCCCTGCCAGGCCCTCGCCGATTACCTCACCCTCCAGGAGAGCTTCGGCGCCGTGGAGGGGCTGACCCTCGCCTACGTGGGCGACGGCAACAACGTGGCCCACTCCTTGATGCTCTGCGGCGCCCTGCTGGGGGTGAACGTGCGGGTGGGCTGCCCCCAGGGCTACGCCCCCAGCCCGGCGGTGCTGCAGCAGGCGCAGCAGCTGGCGGGGGGCCGCTGCCGCATTGAGGTGGTGCATGAGCCGGTGGCGGCGGTGCGCGGCGCCCAGGCGCTCTACACCGATGTGTGGGCGTCCATGGGCCAGGAGGAGGAGAAGGGTGCCCGCGAGCAGGCCTTCGCCGGCTGGTGCCTCAATGAAGAGCTGCTGGCGGAGGCCGATGGGCGGGCGATCGTGCTGCACTGCCTGCCGGCCTACCGGGGCCTGGAGATCAGCGCCGGCGCCATGGAGGGCAGCAGCAGCCGCATCTTTGATCAGGCCGAAAACCGGCTGCATGCCCAACAGGCCCTGCTGGCGGCCCTGCTGGGCGGTTGCCAGCCGTAACGACAAGCGGTACAAATGTATTGACGCTCCCTTGATCCGCCGGTGCCCGCTGGAACGCCCGAACCGCTCACCTCAGCCCAACAGGAGCTCTACGACTGGCTGACCGACTACATCGGCCAGCACCGCCACAGCCCCTCAATCCGCCAGATGATGGAGGCCATGGGGTTGCGTTCGCCGGCGCCGATCCAGAGCCGCCTGCGCCACCTGCAACAGAAGGGCTGGATCACCTGGCAGGAGGGCCAGGCCCGCACCCTGCAACTGCTGGGCGGGTTCAACGCCGGCATCCCCGTGCTGGGGGCCGTGGCGGCCGGCGGCCTGGTGGAAACCTTCGACGACGTGAGCGAGCGGCTGGACCTGGCGCCCGTGCTGGAAACCCGCGGCCTGTTTGCCCTCACGGTGAACGGCGATTCGATGGTGGATGCCCACATCGCCGATGGCGACGTGGTGCTGATGGAGCCGGTGCACGAGCCCAGCCGGCTGCGGGAGGGCACGATCGTGAGCGCCCTGGTGCCCGGCAGCGGCACCACCCTCAAGCACTTCCACCGCGACGGCCGCCAGGTGCGGCTGGAGGCGGCCAACCCGGCCTACGCGCCGATCGTGCTCGACGCCGACCAGGTGGCCATCCAGGGCAAGCTGCTGGCGGTGTGGCGCCAGGTGTGAGCGCAGAACCGCAGCCCCCTGCGGTGTAAGCTCTTTCGGTCGAAACGATGCGGCCTCCAGGCCAGTCCGGAAGACCAGCTTCCGGCCAGTCGTTCGCACCCAACGGGGCCATAGCTCAGCTGGTAGAGCACCTGCATGGCATGCAGGGGGTCAGGAGTTCGAGTCTCCTTGGCTCCATCCACGGTTCACCGCCGCAGAACAACAGCCCGGCCCAGAGCCGGGTTTTTTGTTGGGCGCCCGCCACGGCTCTGCGCCACAGCCGCCGTGGCCCAGGCGACAACCACCGCGTCACCCCGGCGACATCACGCGAGTACACCGTTTACACCAAAGCACTGGTATCCGTTGCTACTGTTTTGGCACGTTCATCCCTTTGCGGGACGCAGGCCTAGGCAGCAGGGAACGGGGCTGCCCACACAAGGCAAATGCCATGAACACCCTCGCCCTCATCCGCGCGCAGATCCTGAAGGCCCAGCGCCTCCATCAGGCCCAACTCGCCAGCGTGAGCAAGAGCTGGACGCCGATCTACTGATCGCCGCCAGATCCCTTCAGGCGCCCCCACGGGGCGCTTTTTTCATGCCCGCCTACGGCTGCCGCCGCCCAGCGGCAGGACGGCAACTCAACAGCAGCAACCGTTGCACCAGCGCCGGGTCGCTCTGCAGGGCATAGGCCTCGATCTCGCGCTGGCGGCTGTCCTGGGGCAGCAGGGCCGTGGAGGCCACCACCTGCTGAAGGTTGTTCTGGCGCTGCAGATAGCGCAGGAAGAAGCCATTGATCTGGTCGCGGCTGAGGCTGCCGTTGCGCCGGAAGCCCTCCGCCAGGGTTGATGAGGTGGGGGTCTCCAGCCCATCCAGACAGTCCTGCACCACATGCACCAGCTCGTGGTGCAGCACGGTGTTGCGCTCCGCCGGGCGCCGGCTCAAGCCCTGGTTGAGGCAGAGCCAGTTGGCCCCC
>JBEBCX010000191.1:0-3497 GCA_041157425.1 Cyanobacteriota bacterium
CCGTTTGAACAACTGGAACTTCCGATCAGCATCGAAACGCGGCCGCCGTCGTTTTCCATGGCCAACAAAGCGATCGTGCTGCGTCCCGACCCGGCGTACGGCGAAGTGTTAGGGGATTCGGTGGACCTCAATGGCTACTCCGTGTCGGGCCTGCGGGTGGAGGAGGGCATCCACCGCGCCAATAGTGGCTTTGGCGAGCGTGGAGACCTGGCGAAGCGCTACAGCCGCGTGAGTTATGTGGTGAATTACCGCACCAACATATGGTCAGCTTTTTACACATTTGTGGTGCCCTGGCTAACGGTCATGGCCATCGTTTTATTGGCACCAAGCCTGACGGGGGAACTCAAAGATGTGCGACTGGCCATTCCATCAACAGCCCTGCTGACGTTTGTGTTTTTGCGAGAATCAAGCACCAGCAGCCTGCCGCCTCTCGACTACCTCACCTACATCGACAAGCTCTACATCATGGGCTTCATCGCCTCAACAGTGCTGTTTTGCCTGTTTGTGTGGAGCAGCAATCTTCTTTCCCGGGTTAGCCCGGATCAGGAAGCGGCCACGGCCGCACGCATCAGCCGAGTGGACAAGGCTTACCAGCTCAGCGTGGCGGGCAGCATCACAATCATGTTGTTGGTGGGGATGCTGCGGAGCTAATGGCGGCGGTGCCGGCCGAGCAAGTGGTTATTTGCTGCCGAACAAAAAACAAATCCGTTTAGGTGTCGTCGACCCTCGCCGGCGCCCGATGCCCCTGCCGCTGCTGATGGCTGCACTGCCCGCGGCGCCCCTGGCCGCCGTGTCCAGCGGGCCCGTTCTGGTGTTGGAACGCACATCCCAGCGGCTGCCACGCACCGGTGATCCGGTGTGGGACCTGCGCTTGCAGATCCCCGGGGAGCCCGAGCGCCACTTCGCGGCGGTGAGCGGCCGGGCCGATCGGCAAACGGCCAACCGGCACCAGATGGGCAGTGAAGCCCCCCTGCCCGCCGGCAGTTACTGGATCGGCGCCGCGGAGCCCCTCGGCCGGCACGGCCCCCGGGAGCTGGGGCCGATTTGGATCGGCATTGAACCGCAATTTGAAACCGGGCGGCGGGTGCTGGGCATCCACCTCGACCCCAGTGCTGGCCGCAACTGGAACAGCGGCACCAGCGGCTGTGTGGGGCTGATCCACGAACGGGACATGCGCACCCTGACGGAACTGCTGCGCCGCAGCGGCACCAGCACCCTGGTGGTGGCCAACTGAACTGCCCGTTGCTAGAGCGGAAGAACCGCCGAGGTGAACTGCGGCCATCAGCTGGTTCACTGATCCAAGCCGGCGGCAATGGGCACCTGCATGGGTCGCACCATTCCTCACACCCACCGCCCCGGCGCAAGCCGGGGCTTTTTGGTGGGGAGCCACCGCCGGGGTAGGTCAGTCACAATCAAAGGCCGCTGTTTCGGCACCGATGCCCACCGGCCCCGACACCCTGCTGCAGGCCCTGCATTGGCGCTACGCCACCAAAGCCTTTGATGCCAGCCGCCGCATCGATGCCCCCACCTGGGATGCGCTGGAGCAGGCCCTGGTGCTCACCGCCTCCTCCTACGGCCTGCAGCCCTGGAAGTTTCTGGTGATCACCGATCCAGCCATCCGCGCCGAGCTGCGGCCCCACTCCTGGAACCAAAGCCAGATCACCGATTGCTCCCACCTGGTGGTGCTGCTCAAGAAGCGGGTGATCACCGCCGCCGACGCCGACCGCCTGATCGCCGCCACCGCCGGCGAGCGGGGGCTCGACCCCAGCCTGCTGGATGGCTACCGCAAGATGATCCAGGTGGATCTGATCGATGGCCCCCGCAGCCAGGTGATCGGTGCCTGGGCCGCCAACCAGGTGTACATCGCCCTCGGCAACCTGCTCACCAGTGCCGCCCTGCTGGGGGTCGACACCTGCGCCATCGAGGGCTTCAGCCCGCCGGACTACGACCGCATCCTGCAGCTGGAGGGCGGCGACTACCAGAGCTGTGTGGTGTGCGCCTGCGGCTACCGCAGCGGCGACGACAAATACGCCTCCCTGGCCAAGGTGCGCTACCCCGCCGCCGACCTGGTGGAGCACCGCTGATGGCCGCCCCCTCCAGGCCCTCCGGCCTCACGATCAAGCTGCAGATCGTCGGCGCCGTGTTTGTGCCGATGCTGGCCCTGGGCCTGTGGCTCACCAGCAAGGGCTTCTTCGGCTAGCAGCAGCCACCAGCGCTGGCGCTGGCATTTGGAGCGGCGCTGCCATCAAACGGAATGGCGCTGCCGCAGCCCTCGAACAGGCCGTAGTGGCGCTCGAAGTCACCGATGAACTGCATGTGGGGCGCAAAGCGGCTCCGCTGCAACATCTGGAAGGTGTTGCCGCACACCGGAAACACCCGGCCGGCCTCGATGCTGTGGTGCTTGTCGAAGTCGAGCCGCTGGGGGCACTCCGGGATGGTGCCGCGGTAGATCACCGCCTGGCCGTGGTCTTCGCAGGCATCCTCCAGCTCAGGGATCTGAAACAGCCGGTAGGTGGCGGAATAGAAGCGGGTCTCCCCCACCAGGGCCGCCAGCTCCGGCGCCGTGATCTCCAGGGGCCGATCGCTCACCAAGCGTGGATCGGCAAAGCCGGCGGCGCGGGCCAGCCGCAAGAAATCGTTCCAGTAGAGGGCACCCCCCAGGCATTCGCCGTAGAGCACCGGGTGGCGGCGCACCGGCTCCGGCAGGCGGCGGTCGGCGTAGACATCGGAGAAATAAAACTCGCCCCCGGGCTTGAGCAGCCGTTGCACCCCCCGCAACACCGCCGGCTTGTCGGTGCTGAGGTTGAGCACGCAGTTGCTCACGATCACATCAAAGCTTCCGGGCTCCAGATCCAGCTCCTCCAGCCGCTCGATCTGCCCCTCGAGCAGGCGCACGTTGTCGAAGCCGAACTGCTCGGCCTGAAACGGCTGATGCCGCCGCGCCACCGCCAGCTGCTCGGGGGTCATGTCGACCCCCACCACCGCACCGCCGGCCCCCACCAGCTGCGCCAGCAGATAGACATCCCGGCCACTGCCGCAGCCCAGATCCAGCACCCGGCAGCCCTCGAGCAGGGGCGGGCACACCAGGCCGCAGCCGTAATAACGCTCGGTGACCTCCGGATGCAGGCGCGCCAGCAATGGCTTCAGCCAGGCGGGCACCGCATCGGCGTCACAGCAGGCGCTGGTTTTGAGGTCGGCGCTGCTCTGCAGCTCCTGGCCGTAATAGGCCTGCACCAGCTCTTGCATGGCATCACGGATCTCCACAGGCCACCGTAGGCAGGGTCGCCTGAGCCAAGCGGCTCGCGCCCGCCGCAGGCAGCCCCTAGATTTCTGAGCTCGAGCACACAGTTCTTCATGTTCGACGCATTTACCCGCGTTGTGGCCCAGGCCGATGCCCGCGGCGAGTTCCTCAACGCCGGCCAGATGGATGCCCTGGCGGCCATGGCGGCCGACGGCCTCAAGCGCATGGACACGGTGAACCGCATCACCTCCAACGC
>JBEBCX010000192.1:0-3798 GCA_041157425.1 Cyanobacteriota bacterium
CTTCTACACCACCACGATCTACGAGAAAGGATCGGAGGTGATCCGTGTGCTCCACACCCTGCTGGGGGAGGAGACGTTCATGCGTGGCATGGCGCTGTACGTGAGCCGTCATGACGGCACCGCCGCCACCTGCGACGACTTTGTGCAGGCCATGCAGGATGCGGCGGAGCAGGCCTGGGCCGCTGGAGCCGCCATCCCCCGGTTTGATTTCGCCCAATTCCGGCGCTGGTACCACCAGGCCGGCACCCCCCAGCTGTTGATCGAGCGCCACTGGGATGGCGACGCCGGCACCCTGCAGCTGACCATCCGCCAGCACACCCCGCCCACCCCCGGGCAGCCGGAGAAGCAACCGCTGGTGATCCCCCTGCTGCTGGGGCTGCTGGGCCAGGCGGGGGAACCGTTGCCGGTGCGCTTCGCCGGGGAATCCGCCGCCGGCGCAGACGCGGCCCAGGTCAGCCACGGTTGGGGCGAGGCCAGCCGATTGGTGGTGGTCGACCAGCCCCAGCAGGAGCTCACCCTGGTGGGGCTCGAACCCCATAGCCATCCGCCGGCCCTGTCGCTGCTGCGGGGGTTTTCAGCGCCGGTGAAGCTGCAGGTGCCGCGCGACAGCCGTGAGCTGTTGCATTTGCTGGCTTGCGACAGCGACCCCTTCGCCCGCTGGGATGCGGGCCAGGAGTTGCTGCGCCAGGCGGTGCTGCAGCGGGCGGCCGGGGCCGCCAACGACGAACTGGAGGAGGGGTTGGTGGCGGCGTTCGAGCGGATCCTGGCGGAGCCGGGGTTGTGCGACGCCAACCGCAGCATGTTGCTGGCCCTGCCGGGCCTGCCGGAGCTGGAGGATGCCGCCGGTGAGGGTTGCGATCCGCCCGCCCTGTTCCAGGCGCTGCTGGAGCTGCAGCAACGCTTCGGTGAGGAGCTGCAGCAACCCCTGGAGCACACCCTGGAGCGCTGCCGCCCCCAGTGGCTGCTGGCCTGGCCCGATGGGGTGGGCGACCGGGCCCTCACCGCCACCGCCTGGAGCTGGCGGGTGGCCGCCGGGGATCCGGGGGTGCGGGCCGAGGCGGCCGCCGCCGTGGAGGGCCCCTCGATGACCCTGGCCCGCGCCGGTCTGCGGGCCCTGCAGTGCCACGACTGCCCCGAGCGCAGTGCCGCGTTATCGGCGTTTTACGAGCGCTGGCAGGGCAAGCCGGTGATCCTCGATGCCTGGTTTGGTTTGGAGGCCTCCACCCCCTTCGGCGACGGTGTGGCCCGGGTGCGGCAGCTGCTGGAGCACCCCCGTTTTGATCCGGCCGCCCCCAATTCCCTGCGGGCCGTGCTGGGGGGCTTCGCCGGCAGCGCGCCCCAATTCCATGCCGCCGATGGCCGCGGCTACCGCTTCGTGGCGGAGCAGATCGCCGCGGTGGATCAGCGCAACCCGATCACCGCCTCCCGCATGGCCAAGTTGTTCAGCCGCTGGCAGAGCTACGGGCCGGAGCGCAGCGCCCGCATGCGCGAAGCCCTCGAGCAGCTGGCGGCGGCGCCGCTCTCCCCCAACAGCCGCGAGGTGGTGGATCAGTGCCTGGCGGTGGGGCCCGCCTGAGCTAGCGGGGCAGATCCAGCAGCTGCAGCCCCTGGTGCAGTTGGCTGAAGCGGCTGCGCCGCAGCGCTTCCCCCTCCGGGCCGGCGTGCAGGCCCCAGAGCCCCTCCCAGTAGAAATAGATCACGCCGTGGCCCCGTTCGGCCGCCAGGCGCACCTTCTCGTTGAGGTTGGCCATGGCGGTGGTGCGGCCGCCGAAGCCCGCCAGGATGCCGATCTCCACGGGGATGCCCCAGCCGCTGGCCTTCACCAGGGCGGGTTGCTGCAGGTCGCGCTCGAAGCCCTTCACCGAGTAGGCGTAGTTCTGCACCACCAGCTCATCGATCAGGTGCCCCAGGGCCCAGATCTCCCAGTCCTGCAGCCAGACGTTGTACGCGAAGCGGAAGGGGCCGGGGGAGAGGCTCACATAGGCGCTGCCAAGGCCGTTGCTGCGCAGGGTGGCCCGCAGCTGGCGCAGCAGGGCGGTGAGCTTGTGGCGCCGCCAGGTCATCCAGGCCCGGTCGGTGTGGTTGTCGGGCGGCTCGCGGCCAGTTTCCTGCCGGTGGAGGGCGCGGGTGAAGGGGTCGTAGCCCAGCTCCACCGGCCAGGCGAAGTGGTCGTCGAGTTGGATGCCATCCACCTTGCAGCGCTGCACGATCTCGCCGATCAGCCCCAGCAGCCGCTCCTGCACCCCCGGGTGGGCGGGGTTGAGCCACACCATCGGTTTGCCGTGCATCTGCATGACGGTGCTGCCGTCGCGCTTCTGCAGCACCCACTCGGGGTTGTCCCGCACCACGGCGGCATCGGCGGGCTCCATCAACCCGTACTCAAACCAGGGGATCACCTTGAGGCCGCGGCGGTGCGCCGCTTCGGTGAGGCTGCAGATGGGGTCGTGGCGGGCGCCGCTGCGCTCCAGGGCCGGTTCGATCGGGGCCCAGCGGCTGCGGTGGAAGGTGGTGCCGCGGCTCCACACATTGGGGTAGAGGGTGTTGAAGCCGGTGGCGGCCAGCTCGGCCACGGCCTGCTCCAGCCGCTCGCGGCTGTAATACAGCGGGCTGGGGCTGTTGGTGAGCCACACGCCGATGCGCCGCGGGGCGGGCACGGCCCGGGCGGCCTGGTGGCCCACCAGGGGCGCGAGGGCCAGCCCGGCGGCCAGGGCAAGGCTGCACCAGCGCAGCCGCCGGTTGCCCTTACGGCGCAGCCGCATCAGCGGAACATCGAGCTGACGGAGCTCTCCTCGTGGATCCGCCAGATGGCCTCCCCGAGCATGTTGGCCACCGACAGCACCTGCAGCTGGGGGAAGCGGCGCTCATCGCTGAGGGGGATGGAGTTGGTGACGATCACCTCCTCAAACAGCCCCGGCGCCGAGAGGCGCTCCACCGCCGGTGGTGAAAACACCGCATGGGTGGCACAGGCCAGCACCCGGGTGGCGCCCCGCTCCCGCAGCAGGCGCGCCCCGGCGCAGATGGTGCCGCCGGTGTCGATCATGTCGTCGATCAGGATGGCGGTCTTGCCGGCCACATCGCCGATCACCGTGAGGCTCTCGGCCACGTTGTGGCCGGAGCGGCGCTTGTCGATGATCGCCAGGGGGGCGTCGTTCATCTTCTTGGCGAAGGCCCGGGCCCGGGCCACGCCGCCCACATCCGGCGACACCACCACCACCTCGCCGAAGTCGCGGCCGGCCAGGTAATCCACCAGCACCGGCGAGCCGTAGATGTGGTCGCAGGGGATGTCGAAATAGCCCTGGATCTGGGCGGAGTGCAGGTCCATGGCCAGCACGCGATCCACCCCTGATTTGGCCAGCAGGTTGGCCACCAACTTGGCGGTGATCGATTCGCGGCCGGCGGTTTTGCGGTCGGCCCGGGCGTAGCCGTAGTAGGGGATCACCGCCGTGATCTGGCGGGCGGAGGCCCGTTTGCAGGCAGGAGCTCCATTAGGTGATCGTTCACCGGAGCGCAGGTGGGCTGGATCAGGAACACATCGCAGCCGCGGATCGATTCCTGGATCTGGATGTAGAGCTCGCCGTCGGCAAAGCGTTTGATCACCCGGGGGCCATCGGGCACCCCCAGGTAGGCGCCGATCTCCCGGGCCAGGGCCTGATTGGCGGTGCCGCTGAACAGCCGCAGGCGGCGGGTGTCGTGGGCCGCTGGTGCCTGTTCCACCCGTTCTGCGGTCAGGAAGCTGGTCACGACGGCCGCTGGCGCGAACAGGGTGCACCGATCGTAGAAGCCACCTGGTCCCCGGGC
>JBEBCX010000193.1:0-3468 GCA_041157425.1 Cyanobacteriota bacterium
CCTCTACATCAACTCCCCCGGCGGTTCGGTGTACGACGGCCTCGGCATCTTCGACACCATGCAGCACATCAAGCCCGATGTGCACACGGTGTGTGTGGGCCTGGCGGCCTCGATGGGGGCCTTCCTGCTCTGCGCCGGCACCAAGGGCAAGCGCAGCAGCCTCACCCACTCGCGGATCATGATCCACCAGCCCCTGGGCGGTGCCCGCGGCCAGGCCAGTGACATCCGCATCCAGGCCGACGAGATCCTCTTCCTCAAGAAGAAGCTCAACCAGGAGCTGGCTGATCGCACCGGCCAGCCCCTCAGCCGCATTGAGGAGGACACCGACCGCGACTTCTTCATGTCGCCGGCCGAAGCGGTGACCTACGGCCTGATCGACAAGGTGATCGACAAGCGCCCCGTGCGCGCGGTGTGAAACCGGGCGGCAAGGGACGTCCCCCCAGCCAGCGGCCCAGCAAGGTGTGCCCGGTGTGCCAGCGCCCCTTCAGCTGGCGCAAGAAGTGGGAGCGGGTGTGGGATCAGGTGATCTACTGCTCGGAACGCTGCCGCCAGCGGCGTGGCCTTAGGCCAGGGCAGCCCTGATCGCTGGGTTGCTGTACCAGCTGTAGAGGCCTTCGCGCACCGGTTCAATGCCCAATTCCTGGCGCAGCTCCTCCAGGTTCTGGGCCATGCGCTCCTCCCAGATCACCGGGAACAGGGGCTTGGCCCGGATGCCCATCTCCATGCCTTGGTTCATCAGCTCGTAGCTGTAGCCGATGCTGTCGGCATACTCTTCGGTGCTCGTGAAGTCTTCGTCGGCCTTGTCGGTCTTGAAGAAGCTCAGCATCAACCCCACCAGGTTGAGGAAGGAGAAGCCCGGGAAGCTGAACTGGCCAACGCTGATGCTGATCACACCGAGCTCACCAAAGTTGTCGAGGCTGTAGCCGCTGAGGATGTGGTGAAGGTCGTGGGTGGCGTAGACCCGGTAATTGACGTAATCACCGTCGCTTTCAAGGTTGTTGTAGAAGGCCGGATCGGGGAAAAAATCAATGTCGTAGCCCAACGCCTCCATCACCGTGGCGTAGGTGTAACCAAGGCTCCCCTTGGGCAGTTGCTTCATGGCCGCCACGTCGTAGGGCCCGCATAGCCGGCGCGACTGGATCAGTTCCGCTGCGGCCGGATCCTTGCGCAGGCGCCGCAGGCAACGGGTCATCGGATTGCCCGTCAGCCGGCGCGACAGCTCGAACACATTGCCGGCGTCGTCGGTGCCGCCCGCCGCCAGGTCGGCCAGGTCCAGGAACTCCTGGATGTGCTCGGCTGAGGCAACCCGGTTGAGGTAACGGAATCCCATGGACGGCCAGCGGCTGTGGCGTTAGTTCGCCGGCTCAGCGTAGGGGTGAACGCTGGTGGGAATCACCTCGCACAGCACCGGGGTTTGGAGCGTTTGCACCAGTTCCGCCTCCACGTCCAACCGCAGACCATCGGTCTGGGAGGCGGTCACGGCGGTGGCGGGCTCCACGTAGGCCACGGCCGTCACGGTGCGGCCCAGACGGATCATGGCCAGCTCCAGCAGCGTGCAGTCCCGTTCCGCGAGCACCGCGGCAACGGCGGCGCTGCAGCGGCTGTGCAAGGCCGGGGGGATCGAGCGGCTGGACCCGGCTGCCTCGGTCACGGCACCTTGGAGGATGGCGATGGGTTCCCCCACCAGCGCGAGGCTGAGCACCAGCACCAGCAGGGAGTCAGCGATGGGCACCAACGGTGCGAGCGGCGTGGCCAGCAGCAATGGGGACCCCACCAGGGCGATGCCGGTGCCGGCCGAAATCAGCGCATCAAAGCGGGCTGAGATGGCCATGCCGCGCAGCATGTCGTTGTTGCCCCCACCGTTGCTCCAGCTGCGTACAAAGACACCCCAGAGCCACAGGTTCAGCAGCACCATGGCGCTGAAGTACCAGCCCAGCCCATCGAGCTGCACCGCTGGGATCGCACCACCCTGCACAGCGGTGAGGATCTTGCCGATCGCCGAGACCATCGCAAAGGCGATGATGCCCAGCAGCACCAGGGTGCGAAACAGCACGTAGAGCGGTTCCTGGCCCGATGCCCCAAACGGGTAGGCACGGCTGCGCGGTTGCAGGGCGGAACGGTTCACTTGGCCGGCGATCACCGACGCCCCGGCCATCACGGCGGTGTACAGGCCGTCGAGCAGCAGGGCGTCAGACCCTGAGCGCAGGTAGAAGACCAACGCGGCAACAGCACCGATGCTGTTGCCCAGGGTGCCGAGCTGCAGGGCCCGGATCTCGCTGTTCACCGTTGGAATCAGCCCTTGGCGGGCTCACCAATGAAGGGGGAGAAGCGTTCCTTCTCGGGGATGGCGGTGTATTCGGCCACGATCGCCCGGAATTCGTCGCCATCGAGGCTTTCCTTCTCGATCAGCACCTCCACCACGCGATCCATGCAGGCCCGGTGTTCGGCCACCAGCTTCACCGTGTCCTCGTAGCAGCCCTGCACGATGCGCCGTACGGCGGCATCCACGCGGGCGGCGGTGGCGTCGGAGCCGTCGCTGCGGGTCATCAGGTCGCGCCCCAGGAACACCTCCTGGTTGCCGGCCTCCAGCGACAACTGACCCACTTCGCTCATGCCGAATCGGGTCACCATCTGGCGGGCGATCGAGGCCACCTGCTGGATGTCACCGCCGGCACCGGTGGTCACCTCCGCGTAGCCGAACACCACATCCTCAGCGGCGCGGCCCCCCAGGGCCCCCATGATCCGGGCCCGCAGTTGGGCGCGGCTCACCAGCATCTGCTCCTCATCGGGGGAGAACCAGGTGAGGCCCTGGGCCTGGCCCCGGGGAATCAGGGTGACCTTCTGCACCGGGTCGTGGGCCTTCACCAGGGTTCCCACCAGGGCGTGCCCCACTTCGTGGTAGGCGATCAGGCGCTTGCTGCGGCCATCGGTGAGCGGCTTGCCCTCCATGCCGGCAATCACCCGATCCACGGCGTCATCGATTTCCGCCAGGCCGGTGGCCTCCTTGCGGCGGCGGGCCGTGAGGATGGCCGCCTCATTGAGCAGGTTGGCCAGGTCGGCGCCGGAGAACCCGGGGGTGCGGCGTGCAATGGCCTCCAGGCTCACATCGTCCGCCAGCTTCTTGTCGCGGGAGTGCACCTTGAGCACCGCCAGGCGACCCTTGATGTCGGGCACATCCACCTGCACCTGGCGGTCGAAGCGGCCCGGGCGCAGCAGCGCCGAATCGAGCACATCGGCCCGGTTGGTGGCGGCAATGATGATGATGCCGCTGTTGCCCTCGAAGCCGTCCATTTCGGTGAGCAGCTGGTTGAGGGTCTGCTCCCGTTCGTCGTTGCCGCCGCCCACGCCGGCGCCCCGCTGACGGCCCACCGCATCGATCTCGTCGATGAAGATCAGGCAGGGGCTGTTCTCCTTGGCGCGCTTGAACAGGTCGCGCACGCGGCTGGCGCCGACGCCCACGAACATCTC
>JBEBCX010000194.1:0-3408 GCA_041157425.1 Cyanobacteriota bacterium
GAGCGTTTGGGCATCGGGCCGGAGGCCAGTTTTGATGCGGTGCAGGCCGCCAAGCAGCAGCGGTTGCAGGAGGTGGGCGACGACCCCCAGGCCCGGGCCCGGATTGAGGCGGCCTACGACGCCGTGCTGATGGACCGGCTCAAGGAGCGCCAACAGGGCAAGGTGAGCTCAGCCGCCCTCAACGCCTCCCAGCGGGAGGCCGCCCGCCCCAGCGCCAAGGCGCCGCCGGCGCGCCCCAGCCTGCCCTCACTCCCCAGCTTGCCGGCCCTGCCCAAGCCCAGCTTCAATGCCCCCAGCTTCAGTGCCCCCACCCTGGGGTTGGCGGAGGGCCCCCAGCGCTGGTGGCCCCTGGCCGGCGGCGCCGTGCTGCTGGCCCTGCTGCTGCTCCTACCCGCCAGCAACGCGGAGCTGGTGCTGGCCTTCTCCACCGTGCTGGTGGTGGTGTCCCTGCAACGCCGCAACGGCCGCCTGCTGCCCGCCGCCGGCTGGAGCGTGCTGCTGCTGAGCGTGGGTCTGGTGATCGGGGGCCTGCTGCTGCGGTTGTTGGATCCCTCCCTGCCCCTGGGGCTGCCCCTCGATCCGCAGCAGGTGCAGAGCCTGCCCGCCCTGGTGCTGCTGGTGCTGGGCGCGCTGTTGATTGGCTGATGGCCACGGTTCCCGCAGCGCGCACGGTTGCGCCCTACCTGGTGTCGCTGCTGGTGTCGTCGCTGATTGATGGGGTGTTGCGGCACCGGCTGTTCATGGATCTCCTTCAGGCTCCGTCGATGGCCCACGGCATGGGGGCGATGGGGCTGGGCACCTTGGGCACGCTCTACCGCCTCTGTCTGGGGGGCTTTTGGCTGTGGTTTGGGGCCTGGATCCTGCCGGGTTTGCTGCGGGGCCACTCCCCCTCCCGCCGGGTGCTGCGCTGGTTTGGCCTGTTGGCGACGCTGCAGTTGGTGGTGAACGCCGTGGCGATCAACCTGGCGCTGGTGATCGCCCATGTGGACTCCTACACGCTGTTGATGGAGGGGATCGGGCTGTACGTGGTGATCGGCTTGATCTTTGTGTTCTGGTACTGGTTCTTCGATTACCCCCTGCGCGGCCAGTCGCTGGAGGCTGAGGGCACCGCGGCCTCCGGCGTTCCGCCCGGGGTGTTGTTTCCAGAGGAGGCCTTTGAGGGGTTGGCCTACGGCACCAACCGTTGGACCCCGGGCTTCATCGACTACCTGTTTTTCGCCATGGTGGCCAGCAACACCTTTGGGGCTCCGGAGGGGCACGGGGTGCTGGGCGCGCGCCTCAAGCTGGCCCACATGGTGCACACCCTCTGCACCACGGCCATCTTCATCGTGATCGTGGCCCGGGCGATCAACACGCTCATCTGAGCTCGTCGA
Organism: Cyanobacteriota bacterium; assembly: GCA_041157425.1. Lineage (GTDB taxonomy): Bacteria > Cyanobacteriota > Cyanobacteriia > PCC-6307 > Cyanobiaceae > Vulcanococcus. Next base: position 1,374 of record JBEBCX010000194.1, read on the forward strand.
TCAGCTCCTGCAGCTCACCGGCCCCCACCTCATACACCTCATTGCAGAAGTGGCAGGTGAGCTCCGCCTTGCCGTCCTCCTGCAGCATCTGGCCCAGCTCATCGCGGCCCAGCAGCTTGAGGGCATTGACGCTGCGGCGGCGGCTGCAGGGGCAGTGGAAGGTCACCTCCTGGCTGGCCTCGGCGTCGTCGAGCAGCTGGGGATCGAGATCGGGGAACACCTCCTCCAGCAGGGCCTCGAGGTTGCCCTCGCAGGCCGCCAGCTTCTGGCTGAAGCCGGTGATCTCGCGGCAGCGCTCCTCCAGCAGGGCCACCAGCGCCGGCTCCCGGGCCGCCTTGGGCAGCACCTGCACCAGCACACCCCCGCAGTGGTGCAGGCCGCGGCTGTCGATCTGCTCCCCCACGAACACCGCTGAGGGGGTCTGCTCCGAGTGCAGCAGATAGGAGGCGACGTCGTCGCCGATGGCGCCGCTCACCAGTTCCACGGTGGAGCTAAACGGCTCCCCTTCCCCCAGGTCGCGCACCACGTGCAGGTAGCCGGTGCCGGTGGCCTGGCGGAAATCGAAGTGGTGCTGGCCGTCGGCCTCGCCCACCAAATCGAGCTCCAGCCCCGGGCAGCCCACATAGCCCCGCACGGTGCCGTCGCGGCCCGCGTCCACCATCAGGCCGCGCAGGGGGCCGTCGGAGGCGATGCGCAGGTTGACGCGGCCGTGCCGCACCTTCATGGAACTGGCCAGCAGCAGGCCGGCGGTCATCGCCCGCCCCAGCAGCGCCGTGGTGAGGTACGAGAGGCCGTGGCGCCGCCGGGCGTAGCGAGCGGTGGTGCTGGTGCTCACCGCCACCAGGCGGATGCCGCCGCCGGCCGCCGTTGCCCGCACCAACCGATCCGCCATGCGTCAGCCCGCCGCCGCCATCCGATCGGCGCACTGTATGCAGCCGCGGGCGGGCCTCAGACGGGCTGCAGCGCCGGCCGCAGGATCCCCTGCTGCAGCGTCCAGGCCTGCTCCGGCGGGATCAGGCCGCTGAACAGTTCGGGCTCGTGGGTCACCACCAGCACCACCCGCTCGGCGCTGAGCTCCACCAGCAGCTCGAGGATCTCGTCGCGCACCGACCAATCCAGCCCGGCGGTGGGTTCATCCAGCAGCAGCACCCTGGGGTTGCGCAGCAGCTGCACCGCCAGGGCCAGCCGCCGTTGCTGGCCGCCGCTGAGCCGCTCCGGGGCCTGCTGGAACGACACCGCCCCCAACCCCACCTGCTGCAGCACCGCCTCCGCCGTGTCGTAGGGCAGGCGCCGTTGGCCCAGCTTCAACTCCTGGCCCACGGTGAGGCCGAGGAAATGGCGCTCCGGAAACTGAAACACCAGCCCGCAAAGCCAGCGGCGCTGGCGGCTGTTCAGGGGTTCCCCCTGCCAGAGGATGCTGCCGCCGCTCGGCTCCGCCAGGCCGCAGATCAGCTCCAGCAGGGTGGATTTGCCGGAGCCGCTGCGGCCCGCCACCAGGGCCGCCTGGCCGATGGGCAGGCTGAGGTTGATGTCCCGCAGCACCGGGTCGGCCGCCGTGGCGGGCTGGTAGCGCAGCGAGCGGAGCTCCAGCATCGAGGGCGCCGTGGCTGGGGGCTCCACCAGCATGTTTGATGGAGTCACCTGCTGGGCGCCGGCCGCCGATGGAGATTCGATTCCGCGAGGTTGATCCGTTCAATTGCTGGATCTGGCTGCGCTTCACCCACGCCCCCGGCCAGGGGGAGCGCGGTTACATCGACACCGTGTTCGACAGCTGGTTTTTTCTGGGCAAGCTCGGCGGCTTCAACGCCGAAAACCTGCAGGTGCAGGAGGAGGGGGCGGAGTTGAGCTGGATGGGCTACGACGCCGAGTCCGCCGCCCGGGCGCTGCCGGCCCTGATGCACAACATGGGCGAACTCGAGTACCGCGGCGAGTGGGCCCGCTGCTGGCTCGACATGGGCACCAGCGATGCCCTGGCCCTCGACGTGCTGATCAACACCCTGCGCCAGCTCGACACCGACGTGGTGCAGATCGAGGA
>JBEBCX010000195.1:0-3345 GCA_041157425.1 Cyanobacteriota bacterium
CGCACCCTCAAGCAACGGGCCTACGTGGAGGCCATCGAACGCCACGACCTCACCCTGGCCCTCGGCCCCGCCGGCACCGGCAAAACCTTCCTGGCGGCGGTGCAGGCGGTGCGGGCCCTGCAGGAACGGCGCGTGGAGCGGCTGATCCTGACGCGCCCCGCCGTGGAGGCGGGCGAACGGCTGGGGTTTCTGCCGGGCGACCTGCAGCAGAAGGTGGATCCCTACCTGCGGCCGCTCTACGACGCCCTGCACACCCTGCTGGGGCAGGAGCGCACAACGGCGCTGATCGAAAAGAACGTGATCGAGGTGGCACCCCTGGCCTACATGCGTGGCCGCACCCTGGCGGATGCCTTCGTGATCCTCGACGAGGCCCAGAACACCACCCCCGCCCAGATGCGCATGGTGCTCACCCGCCTGGGGGAGGGGTCGCGCATGGTGGTCACCGGCGACCCCACCCAGATCGACCTGCCCCCCAACCAACTCAGCGGCCTGATCGAAGCGGCCCAGGTGTTGCAGGGGGTGGAGGGGGTGGCCATCTGCCAGCTCACCGCCGCCGATGTGGTGCGCCACCCGCTGGTGCAGCGGTTGGTGAACGCCTACGCCAGCCGCGATGCGGCCCGCCAATCCCCCCGGCCCCGATAGGGGGATCCGCACCGAACGGAGCCGGGGCCATCCCCCGCAACCGCAAAACCGCTGGCAGGATGTGGGAAGTCTTCCCCCCTGTGCCATGCCGGCCAGCAGCAATTTCCAGGAGGCCATCCGCGAGGCGCAATACGGCGCCCTGGTGGGCCCCAATGTGGTGAACAAAGCCCTGCCCTACGTGGGCGGCGGCATGGTGCTCACCGCCGGTGGCGTCATGGGCGGTCTGGCCCTGATGGCCAGCAACCCCACCGGCTTCATGCCCCTGTTCTGGGTGGCCCTGATCGGCAACTTCGTGCTGTTCTTCGTGGCCCAGAACGTGGCCCTGAAGGGCAACAACAGCAGCGCCCTGCCCCTGCTCACCGCCTACAGCCTGCTCACCGGCTTCACCCTGAGCGGCCTGGTGGCGATGGCGATCGGCACCGCCGGCATCGGCGCCATCGGCACCGCCGCCCTGGCCACCGGCATCACCTTCGTGGCCGCCTCGGTGATGGGGCGCCGCATGAGCGACAGCGTCGGCCAGGCCCTCAGCGGCGCCGTTGGGCTGGGCATCCTCGGCCTGGTGATCGCCATGCTGGTGCAGATCGTCGGCGGCCTGTTCGTGCCGGGCTTCGGCGGCGGTGGCTTCGAACTGCTGATCGCCGGCTTTGGCACCGTGCTGTTCGTGGGCATGGCCTTCGTGGACTTCTACACGATGCCCCGCACCTACAGCGACGACCAATACCTGGCCGGCGCCCTGGGGATGTACCTCACCTACATCAACCTGTTCATCTTCATCCTGCGGCTGATCATTGCCCTCAACGGCGGCGGCCGCCGCGAGTGAGCGCAGCTCCGGGCACTGCACTAGCAGCCCCGCTCAGCACCCCCTCCGGGGGGTGCTTTTTTTGTGGGTATCCGTGGGGCTAGCGGACGCTGTTCAGGCCTCCGCCACCGCCAGCACCGCCTCCGCGATCAAGGCCCGCTGCTCGGCGTCGTAACCCCAGCGATCCAGGAAGGCCACATCCTCCCCCTCACCCGCGGTGGCCGCCAGCAGGGTTTCCAGGCGGGCCTTCACCGCCGCCGGCTCCAGCAGCCGCAGCAGCTCGGTGCAGCGTTGTTGCACCCGCTCCGATCCACCCCGCTGGCCGGCATCGCCGCTGCGGCTGTGGTGCAGGGCCATGGCGGTGCTCATGGCCAGGTTGCGGGCGCTGAGATCCACCACGCCATCGCCCCCGGCGCGCAGGGCCAGCACCAGCGGATCGGGCAGGCGATCCATCAGGGGCGAGTCGCCCGCCAGCGACACCACGAAAAAGCCCCGGGCGCCATCGCGGCTGGCCACCAGTTCACCCACGCGGTCGGCCAGCACCTCATCACTGAGCTCGCCGTGCTCCCACAGCTGCAGCCATTGGGCCGTGATCTCCATGGCCTGCTGGAACGTGGGCTGCAGCAGGGCGGCCTGGGGTGCGGGCTGGGGGGAGGGGGCGTCGGTCATCACAGGAACGGCGTGCTGCCAAGGTGAGGTTATGGAGCCGAGCCCCCCAACCGATTCGCTGCCGCCGTTTCCGGATCTCTCGGACCTGCCGGCGGAGGCCCTGGCGGGGGGCCTGGCACTGGGGCAGAGCCCTCCGGGGTTCCGCTCAGGCTTCGTGGCCCTGGTGGGGCGCCCCAACGTGGGCAAGTCGACGCTGCTGAACCAACTGGTGGGGGAGAAGGTGGCGATCACCTCCCCCGTGGCCCAGACCACCCGCAACCGGCTGCGGGCCATCCTCACCACCCCACAGGCCCAGCTGGTGCTGGTGGACACCCCCGGCATCCACAAGCCCCATCACCTGCTGGGGGAACGGCTGGTGCAGAGCGCCCGGGTGGCCATCGGCGAAGTGGACCAGGTGCTGCTGCTGGTGGATGGCAGCCAACCGGCCGGCCGCGGCGATGGCTTCATCGTGGACCTGCTGGCCCGCACCCAACGGCCGGTGCAGGTGGCCCTCAACAAACACGACCTGGTGGACCCCGCCCAGGCGGCTGAACTGGAGGCCAGCTACCGCGAGCTGGCGCCCGATTGGCCCCTGCATCCGGTGAGCGCCCTCACCGGCGCCGGCACCACGGAGCTGGTGGAAGCCCTGGCGGCGGCTCTGCCGGAGGGGCCACACCTCTACCCGGCAGACGCCGTGAGCGATCAGCCGGAGCAACTGCTGCTGGCGGAGCTGATCCGCGAGCAGGTGCTGGAGCACACCCGCGAGGAGGTGCCCCACTCGGTGGCGGTGCAGGTCGAGCGCATCGTCGATGACGGGCCCCGCACCGCCGTGCTGGCCACGGTGCTGGTGGAGCGCAGCAGCCAGAAGGGGATCCTGATCGGCAAGGGGGGCAGCATGCTGCGCCAAATCGGCAGTGGCGCCCGCCTGCAGATGCAGAAACTGATCGACGGGCCGGTGTCCCTGGAGCTGTTCGTGAAGGTGGTGCCCAACTGGCGGCGCAGCGCCAGCCGGCTGGCGGAGCTGGGCTACCGGGGCGACTGAGGCGGGCGGCTGAGAGAATCCCCCCATGAGCGCCACCAGCCCCGACTTTCCGCCCGCCACCATCGAGGCCTTCCTGCGCAGCTGTGCCGGTGAGTGGATGGCGCTACGCAGCCGCTTCGCCCCCACCGACGCCGCGGAGGCCGGGGATGGCGATGAATGGCACACCAGCGAGCGGGGGGAGTTGGTGGTGGCCTTCCTGGAGCCCGGCGATGCC
>JBEBCX010000196.1:0-3342 GCA_041157425.1 Cyanobacteriota bacterium
GTCAACGCCTTGAGCTGAACATCGATGGCTGCGGCCATGACGGGCAGGGGGTGGGCCGTTGGCAGGACCAGGTGGTCTTCATCCCTGGGGCCCTGCCGGGAGAGCGGGTGGAGGCCCGGGTGCGGCGCCTGGCCAAGCGGCACCTGGAGGCCGATCTGCTGGCGGTGCTGGAGGCCAGCCCTGATCGCCAGCGTCCGCCCTGCATCCTGGCGGACCACTGCGGCGGTTGCAGCCTGCAGCACTGCGTCGCAGAGGCCCAGGCGCGGATCAAGCAAGACCACGTGCAGGAGGCCCTGCGGCGGATCGGGGGGCTCAACGTTGCCCCCGATCCGATCTGGAGTGCCCCCCAGGGGCTCAGCTACCGCAACAGGGCCTTGATTCCCCTGGAGCGCAGTGACAACGGCAGCATCCGGGCCGGCTACTACCGGCGGGGCAGCCACCGCATCGTGAACATGAACCAGTGTCCGGTGCTGGACCCGCGCATCGACCAGCTGGTGGAGCCGATCAAACGGGACCTCAGCGCCACGGACTGGCCGGTGGATGTGAACCTCAGCGGGGCTGGGGGACTGCGCCATCTGGCCCTGCGGGTGGGGCACCACACCGGAGAACTGCTGATCACCCTGGTGAGCAGCCACCCCAACCTGCCCGGCCTCACCGCCATGGCCCAGGCCTGGATGGAGCGATGGCCGCAGCTGGTGGGGGTGGGGCTCAACCTGCAACCGCGCGCCACCAATGTGGTGATCGGACCCACCACCGAGCTGGTGCTGGGCCGGCCGTGGTTGCTGGAGCGCTTTGCGGGCATTGAGCTGCGCATTGGCGCCGACACGTTTTTTCAGGTGAACACCCCGCAGGCCGAGCGGGTGGTGCCCCTGTTGGGAGCGTTCTTTGGGGCCGACCAAGGCCCTCAGCTGCTCGATGCCTACTGCGGCATCGGCACCTTTGCCCTGCCCCTGGCGGCCGCCGGTGCCTCCGTGCTGGGCCTTGAGCTGCAGGGCCCGGCGGTGGAGCAGGCCCGCGCCAACGCAGAGCGCGCCGGCCTCCACCAGACTGACTTTCTGGAGGGGGATGTGGGGGCGCTGCTCAGGGAGCACCTGGCGGGCGTTGATGGGCTGGTGGTGGATCCACCGCGCAAGGGCCTCAGCGACGCCGCCCGGGAGGCCATCGTGGCCAACCCTCCGCCCAGGCTGGCCTACATCAGCTGCAACCCCGCCACCCTGGCCCGTGATCTTGGCGCCCTCTGCGCTTCCGCCGGCTACCGGGTGGAGCGGCTGCAGCCCGTGGATTTCTTCCCCCAGACCAGCCACGTGGAGTGTGTGGCGTTGCTGCGTCGTGATTGAGCCAAGGGGGTGAGGCTCAGGCCCTCAGCTCGGCCCCGAATTGCCGCTCGAGGGCCGCACGGATCGTCTGGTGGGCTGCATCCACTTCCGCATCGGTGAGGGTGCGCTTGGGGTCGCGGTAGCGCAAGCGAAAGGCCTGGCTGCAGCGGCCGGCCGCCACCTGCTCACCTTCGTAGCGATCCACCACCACGGCCTGCTCCAGCAGGGGCTTGCCCGCCTTGCGGATCGCCTGCAACACCTGGGCGCTGGGTGTGTTGTTGGGCACCACCACCGCCAGGTCGCGCTCGGAGGCGGGAACCGTGGCGAAGGGGCTGAAGGCCGGTTGCCAGCGGTTGGCGCGGGTGGCGGCGGCCAGCAACGGTGCCAGCGCCAGCTGGAAGCCATAACTGGCGGCCGGCAGGTCGAGGCGCTCGCACAGTTCCGGATGCAGTTGGCCGAACCAACCCCCCGGCCGGCCCTCCACCACCACCTGCGCAGCCCTTCCGGGATGCAGCAGGGGCTCATCAGCCAGGCGGCGATCCTCCACCGGCACCTGCATCGCCTCCAGCACGCGCTGGAGCAGGCCGCGGGCCTGGAAATAGTCCAGGGGCGTTGCCTTGCCGCCACTGCTCCACAGCTCCGCCTGGCGGGCGCCGCAGATCACCCCCGCCAGCTGCGCCGTTTGCCGATCCCCCTTGGCGGCCGCATCGAAGACATGGCCGATCTCGAAGGCCCAGAAGCCCTCACGACCGGCCTGCAGGTTGCGCTGGGCGGCGATCAGCAGCTCGTCCAGCAGGCTGTCGCGCAGGTGGCTGTAATCCGCCAGCAGGGGATTGGCCAGCGGCAACCGCCGGTTGGGGTCGGCCCCGGGGCGGTCGGTGCTGGCGGGGCCCAGGGAGAGGGCACAGGTCTCCTGCAGGCCTGCGGCCACCAGGGCACGCCGCAGCCGACGCTCCGCCTGCTGCAGGGGCGTGAGACCCCCGGGGCAGAGGGGATCGGGCAGGTGGCTGGCGAAGCGGTCGTAGCCGACCAATCGGGCCACCTCCTCGATCAGATCCACCTCCCGTTGCAGATCCATGGCCCGGGAGGGCGGCACCAACACCCCCCACCCGTCTTCGTCGGCCTGCAACTGGCAGCCCAGGGCCCGCAGGATCTGTTCGATCTCGCTGTCGTCGAGATCCCCCTCATGGCCCTCGGCATCCAGCACGGGGCCCAGCAGGTTGTGCAGGGCATCACGGCGTAGGGCAATCGGTGCCTGGGGTTGTGCCGGCCGCTGGTGCAGCCATCGGCCCTCCACCGTGGCCCCGCAGATCTCCTGGAGCAGCTGAACCGCCCGGTCGGCCGCCAGCAGGGTCACCTCAATGGGCAAGCCCTTTTCGAAGCGGCTGCTGGCATCCGTGCGCAGGCCAACGCTCCTGGCGCTGCGGCGCACGGTCTGGGGGGCAAACAGGGCCGCCTCCAGCCAGATGCGCTGGGTGCCGTCTTGCACACAGCTGTTGTCGCCGCCGATCACCCCCGCCAACGCAACGGCATGGGGGCCGTAGCCCACCACCCAGGCGTCTTCGCTGAGCTGCAGCTCCGTGCCATCAAGCGCTTTGAAACGCTCGTCGCTGAGGCCGGGCCGCACATCCAGCAACGCAGGATCAGGCTGTCCACCGCTGAGCGCCGCCAACCGGTCCGCGTCGAAGGCGTGCAAGGGCTGACCCAGCTCCAGCATCACCAGGTTGGTGATGTCCACCACGGCATTGATCGGGCGCAGGCCGGCGCGCTGCAACCGGCGCTGCAACCAGGCCGGTGAGGGCTGAACGCTGACGCCGCTCAGGGCGGTGACACTGAACAGCCCGCCCTGCTCGATTCGTGCGGCCACGTCCGCGCCCACGGGCAGGGGTTCTGCCGCCACGGATGGGGCAGCGGCCGGCAGCGTCAGCGCTGCACCGCTGAGGGCGGACACCTCCCGGGCGATGCCCTGCATCGACAGGCCATCGGGCCGGTTGGCGGTGATCGCTAGTTCGAGGATCTGGTCGTC
>JBEBCX010000197.1:0-3324 GCA_041157425.1 Cyanobacteriota bacterium
AAACCGCTGCGCGGCGAGGCCAACACCGACAAGACCTACCCGGTGCTGGCGGCCGATGCGGTGGAGGCCTTTCGCCAGGAGGCGGCCAGCCGCCTGGGCGCCGCCATCCGCGAGCTCTTCCCCTCCCTGAAGGACAGCGACAAGCCGGCCTTCAACGGCTGATCATTCAGCGGACTGATTCAGCTCAGCGAGCCGGGCAGGGCTGGTTGATCATCACCAGCCCCAGCAGGCGGCACTGCAGGCGTGTGAGGTCGTTGAGGGCCACCTCCACATCGCCGTTGAAGCCGGGGTCACCGGGCTTCGAGCCGGCCACGCTGGGGGCGGGCTCGAGCGGCAGCGGCAGCGGTTCGGCGACCCCAGGGGAGACAACGGAAGGAGCAAGGGCGAGCAGCGCACCCACCAGCAACAGAGCCTTCTTGAGCGCCATGGCGACACCAACGTTTCCCCACAGCTAGGAACGCCACAGGGGGCGGGGATGAGTAGATCTACTCAAAAGATTTCGCTGGTGGAAATTCGGCCGCTGGCGATGCCCTGCAGCAGCAGGGCATGGTCGTGGACCGCCAGATCGGCATGCTCAATCGCCGGCTCCAGCAGCTGCCGGCCGTAGGCCCTGGGGTCGCCGATGTGGGCGGCAATGGCGCGGCGGTCGCCGCTGCGGGCGTGGGCCTTGGCGAGGGTCCAGGCGCAGAGCTTGCCGTAATCCTTGAGGCCATCGGCATCGAGCTGGGTCACATCCACGGACCCCTTCCAGTCGCGAAAACTGCGGCCATAGAGATGCTCGCCAGCGGGGTTGGTGCACCAGCCCAGGAAGGAATCACTGGCGGTCTGCAGCAACCGCTGGCCCTGCACCACCCGCTGGCCCTGGTGCTCGGGTGCGGGTCGATCCAAGTAGGGGGCCAGCACGGACGCATTGGCCTGCTTGACCTGCAACACCAGGATGTCGTCGGGATGCTCACCCACGAATAGGGAGATGCCGCAGCGGGTGCCCACCGAGCCCACCCCCACCGCCTTGAAGGCGGAATCCACCAGCCGGAACTGGGACAACAGGTGCTGCAGGGCGGGGGCCAGCGAGCTGATGTAACTGGCCTTCACCGCCGCCACCCACTCCTGCCACTGGAGCCCCTGCATCCATTGCTCCGGCAAGTGCTCAAAGCGCCAGATCAACGGTGGCTGATGGCGAAAGCGCAGCCCACCGCTGCCATCGCTCTCGCACAGCTTGCGCACCGCCTGGCGGCTGTCGCGCCTCAGCGCACTGGCGATGACCCCCTCGAGATGGCATCGCAGATTGGCGCTGGCGCGCTGGTCGATCAAGCGCTCCAGGGGCAGGCGCGCCACCCACATCGGCAGCATCGGCATGGCGGCGAACTGCGCCATCGCCTCGGCGTAGGTCCGCACACCGCGCCGGCAGATCTTGCCCTGTTGCTTCTCGCTGAGCCCCAGGCTGCGGGCGGCCAGCACCAGGCTGGCGGCAAGCCGCTGCACATCCCATTCGAAGGGGCCCGGATGGGTTTCGTCGAAGTCGTTGATGTCGAACAGCAGCTGCCGCTCCGGGGAGCCGTAGAAGCCGAAATTGAGCAGGTGGGCGTCGCCACAGAGCTGCACCATCAACCCCGAATGGGGGCGCCTCGCCAGATCCGAGGCCATCACCGCTGCGGCACCGCGAAAAAACGCGAAGGGGTTCTCCGCCATGCGGCTGTGGCGCACCGGCAGCAACCAGGGCAACCGCTGCTCCTCCTGCTGGATCAGCAGCGCCAGCGGATCAGGGCGCTCGGCGGGCAGGGGCGGCGCTGCGGGGCGGCGCTGCTCAACCACAGGGTTCATCCCTCATGACGGGTGGTGGCTTCCTCAGGGTGCACAGCAGCCACCGCATTGGCAGCCCCGAGCGTCTCGCTGCAGTGCCGTCGCCGTGATTTCTCAGGGCTGCAACACCGTCACCTGCGCGGGTTGATTGAGCGCCATCACCTTGATCGCACCACCATCGAGCGGCAGCTGGTTGACGTTGAGGCTGCGCAGGCTGGGGTTGTCGTACGTCTGGATGAAGTAGACGAGGTTTTTCTGATCCGCCACCACGCTCCACTCGGTGATCTCGTAGGTGGTGGTGGAGCCTGCACCACCGAAGGCCCCACCGGGCGGAAGCAACACACTGCCGGGCGGTAGATCGAACTGACCCAGGATGCGGAAGGCGGTGCCCACCTGCTGTTGCGTTGTGAGGTTGGTGGGAGCGAAACGGCTGAAGGTGAGCGCGCGGATGAAGCGGGAGGTGGAGAGGAAATCACCCGGCAATCCGTTCAGCCCACCGCCGGTGCTGACCGGCGGCAGCTTGAGGCCATTCACGCTCAGCTCTGCCGGCGGCATGGCACTGAGGTTGGCGGTGTTGCCAGCTGTCGCCAGGTGGTACGGGAACGGGGGATCGTTGGTGTAAGTGCCGGTGGGGTTGTCCATCATGGTGAGCTCACCGTTGATGTATTCCACCGAGAGGCTCTTGCCGCTGCGGTCGTGCAGGGTCATGTGAATCGGCAGCGGACCACCGAAGGCCTGCACCCTGGCGCCGTTCACGAGAATCTTCGGCAGACCGCGCTTCACCTCATCAACCGAGGCGAAGTTGGTGAGCACATAGGTGAGCAACTGAGCGCTGTTGATCGAGCGCTGGCTCTGGCCCTGCGGCACCGCCTGAAACTTGGCGTATCCGGCGAAATACAGCAGCCCTCCCGCCAGACCCTTCTCGTTCATGCCATCGGGAAGGATGTCCTTCTGGCCAAGGGCATTGAGGCCGACCACGGCATAGCGGCTGGTCCAGGCCAGGCCGTTGCCAATCTGGCCATCAGGGCCGTTTCCGCGCAGCGGCGTGCCCCGCTGAATCAACACCGCCTGGCTGTTGAGCGGCAGGCCGAATTCCATCGTGCGCGCATAGACGCGGCCGCCATCGGAGCCCTTGAGCACGAAGCTGGTGCAGGCCTGAGCCGACAGCCCCTGACCAGCCAGGAGTCCTGCTGCCGCGAGCACGCCCAAGGCGCGCCGGCGCCATGCCGCTGCCTTCGTCATCAGCCCCGGGAACGCATCCAGGGTTTCGCGGGTCGCGGGGCCGTTGAAACAGCGAAAACCCATAACCAGAGGGGTGCAATGGGCGGACATTACCGGCGCTGTGGAGTGCCGTCGCCGGCACTGGCCGTGGCTACGACTAAGCCATGACCTTGCCGACTCCCCCTTCAGCTGCGGCGGCGCGTGAGCCACTGGTGCTTCCGCTGGACGCTGTTGATTTGGAGGCGATCCCGCTGGTGGGAGGCAAGAACGCCTCCCTGGGGGAAATGATCCGCGCCCTCAGCG
>JBEBCX010000198.1:0-3324 GCA_041157425.1 Cyanobacteriota bacterium
GGCGGGTTCGCTGCTGACCGTGGCGTCACGTTGGGCCGCGGGCACGGGCCCCGGCGCAGGCACTGGTTTCAGCCGCGCCAGCCCCAGGCCAAGGCCCACCAGCAACGCCAGGGCGAGGGCCAGCAGCAACGGCCAGAACAGCGGAGCCAGATCAGTCGGCCACCAGCGGGGGCGCCAGAGGCTGCCCTCGCCGTTGCGCCGCAGGGTCTCCCGCAGCCGCAGGCGGGTGTCGGCCAGCACGGCGCGCAGGTCCTCCGCCAGCAGCCCCCAGGGGTTGCGGTAGGGGGCGGGCAGGTTGCCGCCGGGGCTGGACGGGGGGCGCGGGGTGGAGCGGATCAGTTGCTGTTGCGGCGTCGCAACAAGGAAAGCGGATTGCGGAAGCCGCTGCCCGATTCCTGCCCCTCATAGCCCTGGAAGTTGGGGTCGGCGGCCTGGCCGCGGGAGAACTGCTCCACCGCTGCGGCGTCGGGGGATGGTTCCTTCACCCCGCGCACCTCCTTGTACATGCGGTCGTACTCGAGGGCGGAGCGATCCCAGCTGTAGTCGGCATTCATGGCACGGCGCTGCAACTCACGCCAGCTGTCGCCATGGCGGTAGGCCTCCCAGGACCGCACGATCGAGGTGTAGAAGTCGAGCGGGTCGTAGCGGTCGAAGCAGAAGCCGGTGCCGGTGTGGTTGTTGGGGTCGTGGGGGGGAACGGTGTCCACCAGGCCCCCCACGCGGCGCACCACCGGCACGCTGCCGTAACGCATGGCCAACAGCTGGCTGATGCCGCAGGGCTCGAAACGGCTGGGCATCAGGAAGGCGTCGCTGCCGGCGTAGATGAGGCGCGAGAGGGCGTCGTCGTAGGTGAGGAACACGGCGAAGCGGCCCGGGTGGCGGGCGGCCATCTGCCAGAGGCCCGATTCCAGATGGCGATCACCGGTGCCCAGCACCACAAACTGCGAATCGGAGTAGGCGAGCACCCGGTCGGCCACCTGCAGCAGCAGGTCGACCCCCTTCTGATCCACCAAACGGCTCACCAACCCCATCAGGTAGGTGTTGGGGTTCACCGCCAGGCCCATGCGCTCCTGCAGCACCCGCTTGCACTCGGCCTTGCCGGCCAGGTTCTTGACGCTGTAGTTGGCGGGCAGGGTGGAATCGGTGGCGGGGTTCCAGTCGTCCTGGTCGATGCCGTTGAGGATGCCGCGCAACTTGCCGCTGACGTAATTCAGCAACCCCTCCAGTTGTTCGCCGTACTCAGAGGTGCGGATCTCCTGGGCGTAGGTGGGCGACACGGCGTTGACCCGGTCGGCGTAGAGCAGGGCTGCCGCCATGGTGTGGTCGCCCTGCATGTACCAGGGGCACCAGGTCATGCGGTCGAGCTTCCAGCGCCAGGGGCCCTGGTACTTGAGGTTGTGGATGGTGAACACCGTGCTGATGTCCGGGTCCTGGTGCATCCACACCGGGATCATGCCGGTGTGCCAGTCGTGGCAGTGCAGGATCTCGGGCTTCCAGTGGTTCCAGGCGAACTCTGCGGCGGCGCTGGCGAAGAACGTGAAGCGCCAGTCCTCGTCCTCCCCGCCGTAGATCCGCTCCGGGTCGAACACCGGATGGCCCACCAGATACAGGGGCAGGCCGTTGCTGGGGTGTTTGGTCTCGTAAACGGCGAAGTCGGTGCCCATGGTGTGGGCCCGCCAGATCGGATCAGCCGGAATCTGCAGCTGGCTCCAGAGGCGGCCGTAGCCCGGCATGATCAGCCGCACATCGTGGCCGAGGGCCTTGAGGGCAGGGGGCAAGGAGCCCACCACATCGCCCATGCCGCCCACCTTGACCATGGGGGCGCATTCGGCTGCGGCAAACAGCACCCGCATGGGAGTCCGGCGAAAAGTGGGCGCAACTCTACGGGCGTTCTCCGGAGCCGAACGCTCAGGGCAGAACGGTCACGGGTGTGCCCACCTGCACCAGATCAAACACCTCCTGAACGCTCTCCTCATAGAGGCGCACGCAACCGTGCGACACGGCCCGGCCCACGGTCCAGCGGTGCGGCGTGCCATGGAAGCCCGCCACGGTGCAGCCATCCACGCTCAGGTAGCGCTCCCCATCCCAGGCGTTGGTGCGTGGCTCGCAGCTGCGGTAGAAGCCAATCCAGCGGGAGCCCAGGGGGTTGGTGCGGCCCGGGGGCACGGTGCGGCCATCGCCTGGGTGCTCCCAGTGGGGATTGGCCACCTTCTCCAGCACCTGGTGGCGGCCCGCCGGGGTCTCCCAGCCCTCGGTGCCCACGGCGGCGGGGTAGCGCTTGATCAGGCGTCCGTCCTGCAACACCATCAGGTAGCGGGTGCTGCGATCCAGCACCAGCTGCATGCCGCTCTGCTCCAGCAGCTCTGAGGGGATGCGGCTCAGGGCCACGGCATCGCTGATCTCCGGCGCCGGCGGTGGAATCGGATCCGCTTTGCGGGCGGCGGCGGGATCGGCGGGCAGCAGCACGGCCAGGGCCACCAGGGCGGTGGACACCCTTGGGGCCAAGAAACGGAGGGGAACAGCCACGGCGGCAGCGGGAGCTGTCCAACCGCTAGCAACCACGACTCAAACTGGCACAGGTCTTCCGTTGGGCTTCAGCAAGCTGGCCAGCGGCGGGGTGCGGTTCAGGGCAACCAGGGGGAGCCCGAAAAATCCGGCGCACGTTTCTCCAGGAAGGCGTTGCGGCCCTCCTGGCCCTCCTCGGTTCGGTAGAAGAGATGGGTGGCCTGGCCCGCCAGCTCCTGGATGCCGGCGAGGCCATCGGTTTCAGCGTTGAAGGCCGCCTTAAGGCAGCGGATGGCGGTGGGGCTGTGGGTGAGCACCTCCCGGGCCCAGCGCACCCCCTCGGCCTCCAGCTCCGCCAGGGGCACCACCGCATTCACCAGCCCCATCTCCAGGGCTTCTTCGGCCGAATACTGCCTGCACAGAAACCAGATCTCGCGGGCCTTGCGCTGGCCCACCACCCGGGCCAGGTAGCCAGCGCCGAAGCCGCCATCGAAGCTGCCCACCCGCGGGCCCGTCTGGCCGAACACGGCGTTGTCGGCGGCAAGGCTGAGGTCGCACAGCAGGTGCAGCACCTGGCCGCCTCCGATGGCGTAGCCGGCCACCAGGGCGATCACCACCTTGGGCAGGCTGCGGATCAGGCGCTGCAGGTCGAGCACGTTGAGGCGGGGCAGGCCGTCGTCGCCCACGTAGCCGCCATCGCCGCGCACGCTCTGGTCGCCACCGGCGCAGAAGGCGTAGCCCCCATCGGCGGCGGGGCCGGCGCCGGTGAACAGCACCACACCGATGCGGGGGTTGTCGCGCACCCGCGAAAAGGCATCA
>JBEBCX010000199.1:0-3294 GCA_041157425.1 Cyanobacteriota bacterium
CCACTGGCCAGCTTGGCCATCAGCGGGTAGGCAAAGCCCTCCGGCAGGGAGGCCGCCTGCGGCTCGCCATCGGCGGCGGTGGGCGCGGCTGCCGCCGTGGGTGCCGCCGCGGGCGGTGGTGATGGGGCGTTGGCGGTGGCCAGCTGCTCCAGGCCGAACCAACGGGGGCAGGGCAGGTGCAGACGCTGCAGCAACTCCCGCTGGCTGCGCTTGCAGATCAGCGGTTTGAGGGCCTCCAGGCTGGGCAGAAAACACACCCCGGCCTCCGCCAGGGGGGAGAGGGCCTCCAGATCGAGCCACTCGTTTTCAAAGCTGATGGCCCCGCAGCGCTGGGCCAAATCGCGGGTGGCCGCCGCATCGCGCACATCCGCCTGCACCACGTCGCTGGCCAGGGCCACGGCCGGGTCGTGGGGGTTGGGGGTTTGCACCGCCAGGGGCACGCCCCGGCGCTGGGCGGCCTCCGCGAGCATCGCGGCCAACTGGCCGCCGCCCACGATGCCGATGCCCCCCCCGTTCAACGACGCTGCCGCGTCCATGGCCCCCGCCGTCCAATCAATCAATGTCGCATTCAGGCCGGGGCTTTGTCGCCGGTGAAGGCAAAGCGCACCAGGCTGAGCAGCAGCACGATCACAAACAGGGCCAGGCCCACGGTGCAGGCGTAGCTGATCTCCAGCTCGGCAAAGGCCTGGTCGTAGACGTAATACACCAGGGTTTTGGTGGCGTCGGCCGGCCCCCCCTGGGTCATCAGGTACACCTCCTCAAACACCTTGGTGGCGGCGATGGCGGAGACCACCGCCACCAGGGTCACGTAGGGGCGCAGCAGGGGCAGGGTGATGTCGCGGTGCTTGCGCCAGCCCTCGCTGCCGTCAAGTTCGGCGGCTTCGTAGAGGTCGGTGGGGATGCCCTGCAGGCCCGCCAGGAAGATCACCATGTAGTAACCGAGCCCCTTCCAGAGGGTCACCACCATCACCGCCGGCAGGGCCAGCAGCGGGTTGGTGAGGAAGCCGATGGGGCGGAAGCCTTCGCCCAGCAGGGCGCTCAGCCAGCCGTTGATCAGGCCGGTTTCGGCGTAGAGCCAGCGGAAGGCGATGGCCGCCACCACGATCGACACCAGCACCGGCGTGTAGAAGGCGGCGCGGAACCAATGGATGCCGGGCAGCTGGCGGTTGACCAGCACCGCCAGCAGCAACGACCCCAGCACCACCGGCGGCACCACCCCCACCAGGTAGAGCAGGGTGGTGCCCAGCACCTTGAAAAACATCGGGTCGGCCAGCAGCCGGCGGATGTTGGCCAGCCCCACAAAGCGCAGCGGTTCGCTCACATCCAGCCCGCTCTGGGTGAAGCTCATCACCAGGGCCATGGCGGCGGGGATCAGCACCGACAGGCTGATCAGCAGCACCGCCGGCGCCAGGAACCCCCAGGCGGTGGCGGTGCGGGCGGTGGAGGGGGCCAAGGGGGCAAACGCCGGCGCGATCGCGGCATTCTGGGAGATCCCGCCGGAACAGCCAGCCCCGTGGATCCGCAACAGGTGCTGCAGCAGGTGTTCGGCTACCGCGCCTTCCGCGGTCCGCAGGAGGCGATCGTGCGCCACGTGCTGGCGGGGGGATCCGGCCTGGTGCTGATGCCCACCGGCGGGGGCAAATCCCTTTGCTACCAGGTGCCGGCCCTGTGCCTGCCGGGGCTCAC
Source organism: Cyanobacteriota bacterium (assembly GCA_041157425.1). Lineage (GTDB taxonomy): Bacteria > Cyanobacteriota > Cyanobacteriia > PCC-6307 > Cyanobiaceae > Vulcanococcus. The sequence continues at coordinate 1,687 of JBEBCX010000199.1, forward strand.
CCTGGTGGTGTCACCCCTGATTGCCCTGATGCAGGACCAGGTGGCCGCCCTGCAGCAGGCGGGGGTGGCGGCCGCCGCCCTGCATTCCGCCCTCGACGGCGACCAGGCCAGCGCCATCTGGGGCCAACTGCAACAGCGCAGCCTGAAGCTGCTGTATGTGTCGCCGGAACGGCTGCTGGCGGGGGATCTGCTGGAGCGTCTGGGGCCGCAGGTGAGCCTGTTCGCCATCGATGAGGCCCATTGCCTGTCGCAGTGGGGGCACGACTTCCGCCCCGAATACCGGCAGCTGGCGCAACTGGCGCAACGGCACCCGGCGGTGCCGCGCCTGGCCCTCACCGCCACCGCCGATCCCCGCACCCGCAGCGACATCGTTGAGCAACTGGGCCTGGCGGAGGGCCAGGTGTTTCTGGCCAGCTTCGATCGCCCCAACATCCGCTACCAGCTGCGGGCCAAGCAACAACCGCGCGAGCAGTTGCTGCAGTTTCTCGAGGGGCAGCGCGGTTCATCCGGCATCGTCTACGCCCGCTCGCGGTCGCGGGTGGATCAGCTCACCGCCGTGCTGCAGGACGCTGGCTTCAACGCCGTGGGCTACCACGCGGGGATGGAGCCGGAGCAGCGCCGCCAGGCCCTGGAGCAGTTCCGCCTGGGCAGCGGGGTGGTGGTGGTGGCCACCATCGCCTTCGGCATGGGCATCGACAAGCCGGATGTGCGCTTTGTGGCCCATGTGGACCTGCCCAAAAGCCTGGAGGCCTACTACCAGGAAACGGGCCGTGCCGGCCGGGATGGCCTGCCGGCGGTGGCCTGGATGGTGCACGGCCCGGGCGACATCCCGCAGCTGCGCCGGTTCATCGACGACTCCGCCGCCGCGCCGGAGCAGCAACGGATTGAGCACGGCAAGCTCGATGCCCTGATCGCCTACACCGAAGCGGCGGGCTGCCGGCGGCAGGTGTTGCTGCGGCACTTCGGCGAAACCCTGGCGGAGCCCTGCGGCAACTGCGATGGCTGCCTGGAGCCGCAACGGCGGCGCGACTGCCGGGTGGAGGCCCAGAAGGCGCTCTCGGCGGTGTTCCGCACCGGGCAGCGGTTCGGGGCGGCCCATGTGGTGGATGTGCTGCTGGGCAGCAGCAGCGAAAAGCTGCGCAGCCTCGGCCATGACCAACTGAGCGTGTTTGGCATCGGCACGGAGCTGGACCGCAACCAATGGCGGGCCCTGCTGCGCCAACTGCAGAGCCTGGGGGCGCTGGACTCGCCGCCGGACGCCCGCGGCGGCCTGCGCTTCGGCGACGACTCCCTGGTGAAACCGCTGCTGCGGGGGGAGCAGGCGCTGGAGCTGGCGCTGCCGGAGCCCACGGCCACGCCGCGGCGCCGGCGGGCCGGGGCATCGGGGCGCGGCTCAGCGGACCAGGCCATGGCCACGGAGGCGGATCAGCCGCTGCTGAGCGCCCTGAAGGCCTGGCGGCTGGCCCAGGCGCGCGAGCAGGGGGTGCCCCCCTATGTGGTGTTCCACGACCGCACCCTGCAGGAGCTGGCGGCCCTGCGGCCCGCCAACCTCCATGCCCTGGCGGAGGTGGGGGGCATCGGCGCCGCCAAGCTGGAGCGCTACGGCGA
>JBEBCX010000200.1:0-3272 GCA_041157425.1 Cyanobacteriota bacterium
AGCTCCTGGGCCGCCACCAGGCTGTCGCGCAGGGCCATGTTGATGCCCTGGGCCCGCACCGGGCTCATCGGATGGGCCGCATCCCCCAGCAGCAGCAGCCCCGGCCGCCACCAGCGCGGTGCCAGCCCCACCTGCACGCTCACCCGCAGCGGTGTGCTCAGCTGCGCGCCCCTCTGCCGCAGCCGCTCCGCCAGCGGCTCCGGCGCCAGCTGCGCCAGTGCTTCAGCCCATTGCTCGGGGCTGCGCCGCGGCGGCGCCTGGCCCCGCTCCAGCAGCCAGGCCAGCTGCAGCTCCCCCCTGGCGCCGCGGCAGGCGCTGCCGATGGCGCCCCCCGCCAGCAGCGTCATGAAGCCGGGCACCGCCGGATCCGCCTGATCGGGCCCGATGCCATCCGCCGCCGGCAGGGTGAACCACAGCAGCTCCAGCCCCTGGCCGCTGCTGCTGAGCTCCAGCCCCGCCAGGCCCCGCAGCGTGGAGGCCCGGCCATCGCAGGCCACCACCAGATCGGCCTCCAGGTGTTGCCCATCGGCCAGCTGCACCCCTTGCACGCGCCCGGCCTGGAGCAAACCGCGCACCGCCTGCCCCGGCAGCCACTGCAGGTTGGGATGGCGCAGCGCCTCCTCCAGCAGGGCCGCCAGCAGGGCCCCCTGGGGCACCAGCCGGCAGGGCTGCAGTGAGCCCAGCGGTTCTGGGGCCGCAAACAGCAGCCGGCGCTCCAACCACACGCCCCAACCCTCCAGGGGCCGCTGCGGCAGGCGCTCCAGCAGCGGCCAGAGCCCCATGCGGGCGATCGCCTCCAGGCCGCTGGGCATCAGGGCATCGCCCCGGAACTGGCGGCCGAGGTCGGGGTTGGCCTCCACCAGGGTCACCGCCTGGCCGCCGCGGGCCAACTGCAGCGCCAGGCTCAGGCCCGCTGGGCCGGCCCCCACCACGATGGTCCGGTTCATGACGTTGCCCACCACCTGCCGAATCCTGCTTCCCAGCGGCCGCGTCTGTGGCTACAGCGGAACTGGGCCCTTACCGCGGCAACCATGACCCTCCACTTCTGGCGACCCTGGATCGACCCCCACAGCTGTGGTGAGGGGGCCCAGCCGGAGCGCTATGCCCTGCGGGACCGCGGCATGCCGCGCTACCTGGCCGTTGCCGAGGGCGATCAGCGGATCCAGCGGGTGAGCGACCCCTCAGACGCCTGGGCGTTCCACACCCATGAACGGGCGGTGATCGCCGCCCGCGAGATCAGCCAGGTGTACGGCCAGCCCGTGGATGTGGTGAAGCTCAACTAGCGCTGGGGGCCTCCGGGCTGCCCAGCAGGCGCACGGCGCTGAAGAACAGCGAAATGCCAAACAAGGTGCCCACGGCCCAGAGGCTGTCGCTGGGCCATTCCGCCACCAGCAGGCCCCCCAGCAGGGCGGTCACCAGCCCATCCACCAGCACCAGCCCGCGGGCTTCGCCGCGGCTGGCGGCCGCGGCGGCCAGCTCCATCACCCCTTCAAACAGCAGCATCAGGCCCACAAACAGCGTCAGGCTCACCTCGCTGTCGAGGGGATCGGCCACCACCCACAGGCCCGCCGCCAGATAAAACAGCCCCGAGAGGGCGCGGAACAGCTTGCCCTTGGTGCCCTCCGCCTGGCCCAGCCGCAGCAGTTGCGTCACCCCGGCCACCGCGGCGATCACGCCGAAGCTGAGGGTGAGGGCCGTGGCGGAGATGAACGGCAGCGCCACCGAAGCCGCCGCCGCCAGGAACAACAGCACGGCGGTGAGGCGGCGCAGGGTGGTGGGATTCACGCGGTTGGATCGGCAATGCGTGACAGGTTAGAAGGGTTTGGCCCAGTTGCCGTCTGGGTTCTTAGCCTGCGCGCAGGCACTGTTGCGTCTTCCCTGTTCCATGGCCGCGATCTACAGCGACAACAGCCTCACGATCGGGCGCACACCGCTGGTGCAGCTCAACCGGGTGAGTGAGGGCTGCGGCGCCCGGGTGCTGGCCAAGATCGAGGGCCGCAACCCCGCCTATTCGGTGAAGTGCCGCATCGGTGCGGCGATGGTGGCGGCGGCGGAGCGCGATGGCCTGCTGGGGCCCGGCAAGGAGCTGATCGAGCCCACCAGCGGCAACACCGGCATCGCCCTGGCGTTTGTGGCCGCCAGCAAGGGCATCCCGCTGACGCTCACCATGCCGGAAACGATGAGCCTGGAGCGGCGCAAGCTGCTCACGGCCTTCGGGGCGCACCTGGAGCTCACCGAGGGCCGCCTGGGCATGACCGGCGCCGTGAACCGCGCCAAGGAGATCGCCGCCAGCGACCCGGAGCGCTACGTGCTGCTGCAGCAGTTTGTGAACCCGGCCAACCCCCAGGTGCACCACGACACCACCGGCCCGGAGATCTGGGAGGACACCGACGGCCAGGTGGATGTGTTCGTGGGCGGGGTGGGCACCGGCGGCACGATCACCGGCGTGAGCCGCTACATCAAGAGCACGTTGGGCAAACCGCTGCTGAGCGTGGCGGTGGAGCCCACCAACAGCCCGGTGATCAGCCAGACCCGCAGCGGCCAGGCGGTGCAGCCCGGCCCCCACAAGATTCAGGGCATCGGTGCGGGCTTCGTGCCGGGCAACCTCGACCTGGCGATGGTGGACCGGGTGGAGCAGGTGAGCGACGAGGAGGCGGTGGCCATGGCCCGGCGCCTGGCCCGCGAGGAGGGGATCCTGGCGGGCATCAGCTGCGGCGCGGCGGCGGTGGCGGCCCTGCGGCTGGCCCGCGAGCCGGAGCAGGCGGGCAAGACGATCGTGGTGGTGCTGCCGGATTCGGGCGAGCGCTACCTGAGCTCGGTGCTGTTCGAAGGGATCTTCAACGAGAAGGGCCTGCCGGTTTAGGCCGGCTCGCCGGCCCCAGCCGGATCAGTCGGGCAGGGGGGTGACCTCCTTGAGCCGCTCGTTGAGTTGCATCGCCATCGACTGACGGCCCACCGCCAGCACCTTGAGGGTGTCCTCGTGCATGCGCAGCTGGGCATCGGCCACCTGCATGCCACGCACCAGCTCCTTGAGGTCGTCGGGCAGGGCGTTGAGGTCGTAGCGCTTGCCTTCGAAGGTCAGCACGGGGGGCTGCTGGGCGGCGGAGTCGGTCACGGCGTCGCGGGGCTGTTGGGGTCGTTTCGGCGGCAGCCTACGGGGCTTCAGGCGCCGCGGATCAGCTGCCGCTCGCAGAGGTCGCGGTAGCGGCCCGGGCGGCTGATCAGCAGGTCGTGGTTGCCCTGGTCCACGATGCGGCCCTGCTCGAGCACCA
>JBEBCX010000201.1:0-3265 GCA_041157425.1 Cyanobacteriota bacterium
CACCTCCGTGGCCCTGGCCACCGCGATCCTGTTTGACGACTCGCGCACCAAACAACGCTCCATTGAGCACTACCGCAACCTCGAACGGCAACGGGCTCAGCGCATGCGCCGCATGAACGATCGCTCAGGTGTTCGCCCGAGCTGGGATCGCTACATCGACGACAAGAATCAACGGGCCGCTTAGGCACGCACCCGCGCGATTTGACAGGCTCTCGCTTCAGTGAGCTGCTGCACTGAGCCGCTTCACTTAAGGGTTGCACCACGGGCAATGGGCTGGTGATGCCGCCAGCAACCCGTCTCGACGAGGTTGACGCTGCCGATGGCTGCAGCTGGGGCATCCCCACACCTCCACCAGGGTTCGCTCCGTGGCTGTGCCGCAGGATTCACAGGGGAGGCCGGGCTCCGTCTCCACCAGGCCCCAGCCTGGGGAGCCACACGCCGGGCAAGGGCTGCACAGGCGGCGAACCAATGACACCCCAAGCCGGCGGATCGATCGCATGCGGGTGGGGTTGCGGTGGGCCCGCATGTCGGTTTCCAGCCACACCTGCCCCAGCGGATCAGCCCTGCGGCAAGCCTCCAGCGCTCCGTGCAAGTCGGCATGGGTGCAGAGGTCCTGATGCCATGGCCCCCGCTCTGTGCTGGCCGGACGGGCGAGCACGCCATGGGAAGGAAAGCCCACCTGCTGCAACCACCGCTCGGGGTTGGCGTTCGGCTCCAACAGCAACTGGGCGTGGTTGGTGCGCCACTCCCACCGCTGCTCCACCACCGTGAGCTGACGATCCAGGTCGATGAACAGGAGCAGTTCCTGACCAACCGGGAGCATCGGCGCGGCGGGATGGGGGCCAAAGCTGGCCTCACTGGCGAGACCCAGCCGCAAACCGGTGCGCTCCAGCCCCAGCAGCGCCTTGCGACGGCAAGTGTCGAGGGCCGACTCCAGCCGTTCCACCGTTCCACTGAATGTGCCCAGGCGGTTGGTGTCGCAGGGGCTCACCTCCAAGCTGGCCCCAAGCCCGATGGCGAACGGCCTGGCCAGGGCCTGCTCCTTGCCGTGGAGGGTGGTGAGACAGATGCGCTGCCCCGCGTACAGCCCAGCCATGGCTCAGGTGGTAGCGGCAGGCTCCCTGGGGATCACCAGCCGCAGCAGGATCGGAGCCAGGAACGTGGTGCCGATCACCATCAGCAAGATGGCCGCCTCCAGCGCCGGTGTGAGGATGCCGGCCTGGCTGCCCAGGCCCAGGAAGATCAGCCCCACCTCCCCACGGGGCATCATCCCCAGACCCACCACCAGGCGGTTGGTGGGTTCAGCGCTGAGATAACTCCAACCGGCGGCCACCTTGCCGGCGATGGCCACCAACAGCAGGAACGCAGCCACCAGCAGCCCCTCGCGGTTGGCGGGATCGAACGGATTGAGCACCGAAAGGTCCATCCCCGTGCCGATCAACACAAAGAACACCGTGGCGAACAGGGCCACCAGGGGCTTCACCGCGGCATCGATGTCGTGGGTGTGCTTGGAGGCACTCAGGATCAGACCCGCCGCGAAAGCCCCCAGGGCGGCCTCCAAACCAATGGCTTGGGCGGCGAAGCACGACACGGTGAGCACCAGGAAGCTGGCCACGGCCACATCGCCGGGGGCCTTGAGACGATCCACCACCCAATCGAAGGCCGGCGCCGCCTTGCGGCTGAGCACCAGGGCCACGGCCACAAAGGCAATGGCCGCGACGCACAGCTTCAGCAACGGAGCCACCGTGAACGTGCCGCCACCCACCACAGCCACCACCACCGCCAGGATCACGATGCCGAGGATGTCGTCGAGCACGGCGGCACCGATCACGATCTGGCCCTCGGTGCGCTTCAGCCACTTGAGCTCGCCGAACACGCTGGCGGTGATGCCGATGGATGTGGCGGTCATCGCCGCTCCGGCGAACACCGCAGGGATCAGGGACACGTGAAACAGCCACACCAACCCGGCGGTGCCAAGAGCGAAGGGCAACACCACCCCCGCCACGGCCACGGTGCCGGCCTGAACACCAACGGCCACCAGCTCATCGAGTTCACTTTCAAGCCCCGTGAGAAACAGCAGGGCAAACAGCCCGATCTGCGACACCGCCTGCAGGCTCGGGAAAGACTCGTTGTACAGGCTCTGCACATCGCCAGGGAGAATCTCCGCCAGGGAACCCAACAGCGAGAGAAGAGCGGCGTTGATGGGAGCCTGGGTTTGGGGCGGCACGATCAGGTGCAGGCCCGACACGCCGATCAAGACGCCGGCCACGAGTTCGCCAAGGATCGTGGGCAGCTGCAACCGCACCATGCCCTCGGCAATGGCCCGGGCCACCAGGAAGATCACCACAAAGCGGCCCACCTGGATCAGGGTTTCCGCCACTTCAACCTGATGGGCGCTGATCGCAAACAGAGAAACTGTCACTGGGGGGAGGAGCATGGATGGACACCAACACAACAAGTTGCGATGGGCATGCGGTGGGCATGCAATGAACAACTGTGAGACGGCTAACGCATCAGACGACTAACGCCTCAACCGTTCCACATCGGCGGAATCTGGCAACAAGCCGCGATCCAGCAATTCCTGGTGAAATGCCTGACTAAGGCGACTCTCCGGTGAGAAGCGGTTGACCTGAGCCAGCAGCAACAGCGTGCGCAGGCTCAGCCAAACCAACACGACACCAAAGAGGAGCGTTATGACCACAGCGGCCAAGCCAGATGTGAGCGCCATGATGGAACGATCAACGGCCAGTTGGGGCGAGCCATGGCTGGCGCTCATCCCCCCATCACGATCTCAGATCAAGGCATAGGCAACGCTAATCAGCGAGCAGAGTTCAACACGGCAACACAACAGCCAAGACGCCGATCCGAGGCCAAGCACTAGGAGAAACAAACAAGGCCAGATGGGGGCCAAAGCCTTTCCAGGCCTGGCATCAAGCCGCCATCAACATCAGATAGCACCCGGGCAATTGAACTGGGTCGGAGCCCAAAAGCTGGCCAACATGACGGACACGGCATCCGGGGGGAAGCCCCACCCAGGGGCGCCGCGTGATCCCTACATTCCCGCCGACCCGCTTCTCCAATCTCCAGGAGATCTCCAGTGTCGGATTTTCTCGGCTTATTTCTTGAGCAGCTCCAGTCACCAACGCTGGGCTTCCTCATCGGCGGCATCGTGGTGGCCTCCCTCGGCAGCCAGCTGGCCATTCCCGACTCGATCTACAAGTTCATCAGCTTCTTCCTGCTGATGAAGATCGGGCTCACCGGTGGA
>JBEBCX010000202.1:0-3245 GCA_041157425.1 Cyanobacteriota bacterium
GAAAACGTCACCAGCGGCTGCGTGCTGCCCCTGTGGGGCTTGCCCTGGCAGCCCGGCGATGACGTGCTGATCGGCGACTGCGAGCACCCCGGTGTGGTGGCCGCCTGCCAGGAACTGGCACGGCGCGAACAGCTCACCATCAAGCCCCTGCCCGTGCAGCAGCTGTGCCGCAGCACGCCCCAGGCCCAGCTGCCGGAAGCCGCGCTGGCGGCGGTGGAGCAGGCCCTCACCCCGCGCACCCGGCTGGTGGTGCTCTCCCACCTGCTGTGGAACACCGGCTCGGTGATGCCGATCGCCGCCGTGGCTGAGCTGTTGGGCAGCCATCCCCGCCAGCCCTGGCTGCTGGTGGACGCCGCCCAATCGATGGGCAGCCTGGCGGTGGACGAGGCCGCCGCCGCCGCGGACATCTACGCCTTCACCGGCCACAAGTGGTGCTGCGGGCCCGAGGGGCTGGGGGGTGTGGCCCTGTCAGAGCGGCTGCTGGAGCAGGCCCAACCCACCCTGATCGGTTGGCGCAGCCTGGCCCACGAAGGCAGCGCCGCCAGCCGCTTCCACCGCGACGGCCGCCGCTTTGAGGTGGCCACCTCCTGCCTGCCCCTGTGCAGCGGCTTGGTCACGTCACTGGACTTGCTGGAGGCGGAAGGCTCCGCCAGCCAGCGGCTGGCGCGGATCCAGGCCGGCAGCGGACGGCTTTGGCGCGGGCTTCAGGGCATGGCCGGGGTCGAAACGCTGCTGCCCGAACCACCGCCGGCGGGGCTGGTGAGTTTCACCCTGCGCGGCCGCTCCAGCGCCGAGGTGGTGCAACGGCTGGGGGAGCAGGGCATCTGGATCCGCCGCCTCGATGATCCCGATTGCCTGCGGGCCTGCACCCACATCACCACCACCGACGACGAGATCGATCTGCTGCTGGAGGCGCTGAGCGCTCTGAACTAAGCCAAGCGAGCCCGCAGCGCCTTCTCCGCCTCCTCGCGGTCGTCGAAGTGCACCTTGGTGGTGCCAAGGATCTGGTAGTCCTCATGGCCCTTGCCGGCGATCAGCACCAGATCGTCAACGTGGGCGTCGGCGATGGCCTGGGCAATGGCAACCGCCCGGTCGGCCTGCACCTGCAGGGCCGTGCCCGCGGGGATGCCGGCCACCACGTCCTCAAGGATGCGCTGGGGATCCTCCGTGCGCGGATTGTCGGAGGTGACCACCACCTGATCCGCCAACCGGGCGGCGATGCCCCCCATCAGCGGCCGCTTGGTGCGATCCCGATCGCCGCCGCACCCGAACACGCAGATCAACCGACCGGCCGCAAACGGCCGGCAGGCGTTGAGGGCACTCTCGAGGCCATCGGGGGTGTGGGCGTAATCCACCAGCACCGCGGGCTGGGCCGCTCCCACCCCATCCAGTTGCACCCGCTCCATGCGACCGGGCACGCCGCGGAAGCTGGCCAACCCCTCCAGCAACCCCGCCAGCGGCAAGCCCTGCTGCAGCAGCACCCCCACCGCCTGCAGCTGGTTCATCAGGTTGAAGCGGCCCAGCAGGGGGGAGCGGAACGGCCCCGACCCCAGGGGGCTCACCAGCACGCCCCGCACCCCATCGGGCCCCAGCTGCAGTTGCTCGATGCGCAGCTCGGCCTCGGTGGAGGGCTCAAGGCTGCTGCGCCAGCAGCGCTCGCCCAGGCGGGCCGCCAACTGGGCGCCCCAGGGGTCGTCGGCATTGACCACCACCTGAGCCGCCGCATCCAGCAGTGGCGGCGCAAACAGGCTGGCCTTGGCCTCGAAGTAGGCCTCCATCGACGGGTGGTAGTCGAGGTGGTCCTGGGTGAGGTTGGTGAACACCGCGCCGGCGAAGCGGCAACCCGCCACCCGCTGTTGATCCAGGGCATGGGAGCTCACCTCCATGGCACCGATGCGCGCACCGGCCTCCACCGCCAGGGCCATCTGGGCCTGGAGCAGATCGGCAAAGGCGGTGGTGTGCTGGGCGGTGACGCTGTGGCCCGGCCAGCGGTTCACCAGGGTGCCGAACAACGCCGTGGGGCTGCCGCAGTGGTCCGACAGGTGTTCGATCAGGTGGGTGGTGGTGGTTTTGCCGTTGGTGCCGGTGACGCCGATCAGGCGCAACCGCTGGCTGGGCTGCTGCCAGAACTCCGCCGCCAGCAGGCCCGCCCAACGGGCCACCGGTTCAGCCACCACCAGCACCGGATCCCCATCGGCCGGCGGGCGAGCGGCCGCCGCCGCTGGGCCGATCACCGCAAGCACCGCCCCAGCCTTCAGGGCCTCCGGCCAGAACTGGCCCCCATCCACCTGGGTTCCGGGCAGGCCCACAAACATGGTGCCCGCGCCGATCCGCCGCGAATCGCAGCTCACGGTGGTGATGTCGGCGTTCTCCAGCCCCGGCGGCACCGCCAGACCCACCTGGCGCAGCAAGGGGTGGAGACGCTGGGACATCACCGCTGGGCAGACCAGCCCGTTTTAAGCGGATCTCAGGGCATGGAGGTCACCGTGGGCACCAGTCCCGTGAGCCTCAGGCAAGACACCCCTGCCCGCGCAGCCAGGCGGCCAGCTGCGGCCCCGCCAAGCGGGGCGACACCCGCGGCAGCTCCCGCTCGGAGCCGCCATCGCGCCACAGCAGCACCGGCACCTCCAGGCCGTAGCGCTCCAGCAGCGCAGGATCCTGGTCCACATCCAGGCACTGCAGGGGCTGCTCCAGCTGGCGCAGCTTCTCCTCGAGGCCCTCGCACAGGCAGCAGCCCTGCCGGGTGATCAACACCAGCTCCGCCATCAATCGGGCACCGGGTCGCAGCCGCAGGGGGTGAAGGGGTGGCAACGCAGCAGGCGTCGCAGCGTCAGCCAGCTGCCCCGCCAGGGCCCGTGCCGCTCGATCGCCTCCAGGCCATAGGCGCTGCAGCTGGGGATGAAGCGGCAGCGGGGCGGCCCCAGCAGCGGCGAGATCACCTGCCGGTAGAAGCCGATCAGGGCCAGCAGCACAACCTGGAGCAAGCGGTTCATTGGAGCCTCATGGGGGCGCTGGGGGCTCAAACAAGCCTGGGAGATAGGATGGTCGGCTGGCGTGGCACCACTCCAGAGCCCCATGCTCTCAGGTGTGCCGCTCCCGGTTCAACCGCCTCCGTTTCCTTTATGTCTCGCTACCGCGGCCCTCGCCTGAGGATCACGCGGCGCTTGGGAGACCTTCCCGGTCTCACCCGTAAGTCCGCCAAGCGGTCTTATCCCCCCGGTCAGCACGGCCAAGCCCGTCGCAAG
>JBEBCX010000203.1:0-3225 GCA_041157425.1 Cyanobacteriota bacterium
CGGCTGAGGTGCACCATCACCAGGCTGGCGGCGGCGCTGAACTCCACGGCGAAGTCGCGGTCGCTCACCGCATCGAGGCTGTTGGCGTAGACGTCGTCAAAGCCAAGGGCAGCCGCGGTGTGGCGCCGATCGATGGGCACCGGCGTGCCGGCGAGGGCGGCGGCCCCGAGGGGGCAGATGTTGACGCGCTGGCGCAGATCCCGCAGCCGGGCCCGGTCGCGCTCGGCCATCTCCACGTAGGCCAGCAGGTGGTGGGCCAGGCAGATGGGCTGGGCCCGCTGCAGGTGGGTGTAGCCGGGGATCATGACCTCGGCGTGGGCCTCCGCCTGGGCCAACAGCGCCCGCTCAAAGCGCACCAACGCCGCATCGATGGCGTCGATCTGGCCCCGCAGCCACAGGCGCAGGTCGGTGCCCACCTGGTCGTTGCGGGAGCGGCCGGTGTGCAGCTTCTTGCCCAGGGGCCCCAGCAGGGCGATCAGGCGACGCTCCACGGCGAAGTGAACGTCTTCGTCCTCCAGGCCAGGGTTGAAGGCCCCGGCGGCCGCTTCGGCACGCACCTGCTCCAGGCCCCCCACCAGCTGCTCGGCCTCCTCAGCGGTGATCACGCCGGTGCTGGCCAGCATGCGGGCGTGGGCGATGGAGCCGTCCAGGTCCTGCTGCAGCAGGGTGATGTCAAAGCCGATCGAGGCGTTGAAGCGCTCGATCGCCGGATGCAGCCCCTGCTCAAACCGCTGGCTCCAGGTGGAGGAGGACGACTCAACGGCCATCGGGCCCGCAACGGTGGCTGGGGTCAGCTTGGCAGGCGACTCAGCGGCGGCAACATCACCCCATCGCGCACCTGCAGCACCACCATCGAGGCGTCGTCCTCCAGGGGGCGATCCGGACCCACGAAGCGGTCGAGCCGGCTGAACAGCTGATCGAGGATCCCCTGGGCCCCCACCTCGGCGCGGCAGGCGGCCTGCAGGGCCTGCAGCAGCCGCTGCTCATCAAAGCGCTCGCCGTTGAGGCCCGACGCTTCGGTGACGCCGTCGGTGTAGCAGAGCAGCACATCGCCGGGGTCGAGCACGATCTGCTCGCAGCCGTACTGGGCCTCCGGTTGCAGACCGATCAACAGCCCCGGCGCATCCAACCGCTCCACCGCATTGCGCAACCGCCGCCAGATCAGCGGCGGATTGTGGGCCGCATTGGCGTAGCGCAGCAGACGGGTGCGCGGGTCGTAGTCGGAATAGAACAGCGTCACGAACCGGTGCGACTGGGCCAGGTCCTCCTGGGCCAGCTGGTTGAGGTCGTGCAGGATGCGATCCGGCGGCAGGCCGCTGAGCACCTCAGCCCGCAACATGCCCCGCAGCAGGCTCATCAGCAGGCCGGCGGGCACCCCCTTGCCCATCACATCACCGATCACCAGCGCCCAGCGGCCCTGCTCCCGGCGCCGGCCCATCAGCTGCGGCCGGGTGGGGATGAAGTCGTAGTAGTCGCCCCCCACCTGAAAGGCGGGGCGGCAGCGGGCCGCCAGGTCGACCCCATCAATCACCGGGCACTGGTCCGGCAACAGCTGCGCCTGGATCTCGGCACCGGTGGAGAGCTGGCGCTCCACCCGCTCATGGCGGCGCGCCTCCTGCAGCAGCTGCTCACTTTCAATCGCCACGCCGGTGAGATCCGCCACCAGCTGGGCATGGCGGCGGTGGGTGTCGCTCCAGCTGAAACCGCTGCGGGGGCCAAACAGATAGAGCCGGCCGCGCACGCGGCTGCGGGCCACCACGAAGGTCACAAACAGCGGCCGTTCCGCCAGCTGCCGGCGCACCAGGCGATCCAGCTGCTGCGCCACCGCCTCATCGCCGGAGGCCTGCAGCAGCTGCTCATCCCTCAGGCTGGCCAACTGGCGCAACAGCTCCCCCACGGCGGCATCCGAGGGGTGGCCATGCAGCTGCTCGCGCCAGAGACGTCCGTCGGGATGCAGCACCACCAGCACCGCCCCCTCCGCCTCCACCAACCGGGAAGCCACCAGCGGCACCAACTCCAGGAAGCGGCCCAGGTTGGTGAAGCTGCGCAGGGCAAAGCCCAGGGAGGAGAGCAGCTCCTGGTTGCGGTGCTGCTCACGGCTAAGGCTGTCCAGCAGCTGCCGCAGCGAGGTGATGGCCGAGAGCGGCCGTGTGGCGCTGGGGCGCTCCACTGAGCGGCCACGAAGTGCCCGCAAGATAGCGGCGTTTGCTGGGGCTGCCGGCGGCGGGCTTATTTGGCCAGCAGCGCCTCCACAAACTCAAAGCTGTTGAAGGGCCGCAGGTCGCGGATGCCCTCGCCGGCGCCGATGAAGCGGATCGGCAGGCCGGCCTCGGATGACACCGCCAGGGCCACACCACCGCGGGAGCTGCCGTCGAGCTTGGTGAGCACCACGCCAGTCAGGCCGGCGGCTTGGGCGAAGGCCATGGCCTGCTTGAGGCCGTTCTGCCCCTGGCTGGCGTCAAGCACCAACAGCGACTGCACCAACGCGTCGGGGGCCAGCTTGTCGACGATGCGGCGCACCTTGGAGAGCTCCTCCATCAGGTTGTGCTTGGTCTGCAGGCGGCCGGCGGTGTCCACCAGCACCAGGTCGGTGCCCTTGGCCTGGGCCGCACCGATGGCGTCGTAGACGACGGCGGCGGGGTCAGCGTTGGCGGAGGGGTTGGACACCACGGCCACGCCGCTGCGCTCCCCCCACACCTGCACCTGCTGCACCGCCGCAGCCCGGAAGGTGTCGGCCGCGGCGATCAGGCAGCTGTAGCCGCTGCGGGTCGCCAGGTTGGCCAGCTTGCCGAGGGTGGTGGTCTTGCCGACGCCGTTCACCCCCACCATCAGCCACACGTTGAGGCGGCCGCGCTCGGGGGCCAGCAGGGTGGCGCCGCTGGCCTGGATGGGGGTGTCCAGCAGGTTGCGCAGCTGCTGCTTAAGGAAACGGATGCCCTCCTCCGGTTCCACCACCTCCTCGTTGAGGCGCTTGCGCAGGGCTTCGAGCACTTGGTCGGTGGCCTGCACGCCCACGTCGGCGCGCAACAGCAGGGTTTCCAGGTCGTCGAGCACCTCGGGGGTGAGGGGGTCGTCGCCGAGGTTCTCCAGCAGCTGGGTGACAAACCCCTGCCGGGTTTTCTCCATGCCGCGGCGCAGGCGCCCCAGCCAATCGATCTCCTCGAGGGAGATCTGATCGAGCTGACGCCCCTGGGCGGCCAGCACCTCCGCCGACCAGGTGAAGTC
>JBEBCX010000204.1:0-3218 GCA_041157425.1 Cyanobacteriota bacterium
CTGGGTCTTGCGCCCCACGGAATCCACCAGCGTCAGCTGCGCGTTCGGACAGGCGATGGCCACCGCCAGCCCCGGAAAGCCCCCGCCGGTGCCCACATCAATGCAGCGCAGCGGCGCCTGGGATGGCTGCTGCAGCAGATCTCGCAGGGGCCAGAGGCTGTCGAACACCTGGGCGATCCAGTAGTCGTCGCCCTCCACCAGCCGGGTCAGGTTGACGCGGGCATTCCACTGCCGCAGTTGTTGCTGCAGGGCCAGCAGCTGCTCCAGCTGGGCCGGGCTTGGCTGCCAGCCCAGTTCTGTCCACAGGGCGGACTCCCACAGGGCAGCGTCAGGTGTGGCGGCGGACATCCCCTCGGGCGGCTGGCTCGCAGTCTCTAGGATCCCCCAGACCTGGTGCAGCGCCGGTGGCCGTCACCGACCAGAGCAGCGATTCGCCCACGCAGCGCGATGCGCCGAGCCACTACGAGCTGCTTCAGATTGGGCCCGACGCCAGCGCCCAGGACCTGCGCCAGGCCTTCCGGCGCCTGAGCAAGCGTTACCACCCCGACACCACCGCCCTGCCCCAGCAACAGGCGGCGGAGGCCTTTCGCCGGTTGCAACAGGCCTACCTGATCCTGGGCGATCCGGCCCGCCGCCGTCTCTACGACGCGGCGTTGCAGGCCCAACGGGATGCCGCATCGCCCGCGCCGGCGGTGCGGCTTCGACCGCCCCAGCCCCTGCCGGTGCGGCGCGCCCTCTCCGGCGGTGAGTGGTTTGCCCTGCTGCTGCTGGCGCTGGCGGTGGTGTTCAGCCTGGTGCTGGGGGTGGGGCTGGCCTGGGCCCGCGGTGCCGCCCTGTTCACCGCTCCGAGTTGGTGGGCCGCCACCCAGCAGACTGCAACGGTGCTCGATCAGCCGTCTGCGGATGCCCGCCCTGCCGCCCCCCCAGACGCCCCTCTACAACCATCCCCTGCCGGCCCTGGAGCAGTGGCTGGTTGAGCTGGGGGCCCGTCAGGCGGCCCCCCATTCCTGCCATTGGCAGCTGGAGCATGCCGGCTGGACCGCCAGCATCCAGCTCGAGGTGGAGGAACTGAGTGTGCGCTGGCTCGGCACCGCCGGGGAGGTGCAGCGGCAGTTCCCCTACGGCTTCAGCCGCGCCGACGTGGAAGCGGCGATCCTGGCGGGACCCTGACGATTGCGCCCATTGTGGTCAACATGGGATGAGCGCCATGGGATCGCACCCTGGCCGTTTCCGGTCCGTGTCCAGGTTTCTCGACCACCCCAGCTCCAAGCAGCCGCCGCTGCGCTCCAACCGCTTCCTGCGGCCCGAGCAGTTGACGGCCCAACGGCCCGGGCGCGCCTGGGGGGCCACCGAGGTGTTTGCCGAGGGGCAGTGGCAAATGGTGCGGGTTCATCTGGAGGCCCGCGGCTGGAATGCCCTGCAGATCGAGCAGATCCACGACCAGATGCGCCAGGGCTGGCCCCTGGAGCTGGCGGAAAACAACGTGGCGGTGATCACCGGCCATTGCCCCCTGCGGGCCCGCCGCAGCATCTGATCAGAGCCGTTGGCCGCTGATCAGAGCCGGCGCTCGCAGAGGCTGGTGCGCTCCTCAGCGGCGGTGGAGAGCGGTCCGCAGCTGAACCAGCGCACCACCGACACCTCCAGATCGGTGAACAGCACCAGGATGCCGGCGCAGAGGGCGGCCACGGCGGCGCTGACCAGCAGATGCGAGCGGCCCATGGAGCTCAGGTGATTGCGCTGAGCCTATGGGAGAGCTTCAGGCGCCGCCACTGCGCCGCCAGCTGTTCGGCATCCAGCCGCGGCAGGGGCGGCAGACAGCCCAGCATCGGCACCCCCCCCAGCTGCTCCAGGGTGGCCTCGTTGTTGGGGTGGGGGTCGCCGTTGAGCAGCACCCCCAGCACGGGGATCTGCCTGCGCCGCAGCGCCTCCAGCGACAGCAGCGTGTGGTTCAGCGTGCCCAGGCCGCTGCGGGCCACCAGCAGCACCGGCAGCCCCCAGCGCTGGATCTGTTCGATCTGAAGCAGGTCGAGCCGCAACGGCACCAGCAGCCCGCCTGCGGTTTCCACCACCAAGGGCCCCTCCACCGCCGGCAGCCGCAGCCGCTCCGGATCCAGGGGTGGCCCCGGTTGGGTGGCATCCCCGCTCTCCAGGGCGCTGGCCCAGTGGGGCGACACCGGTGCCCGCAGCCGGTAGGCCTCCGGCAGCAGCCGCTCGGGGGGGAGTTGCAGCCAGCGCTGCACCCGGTCGCGGTCGCCGCCGCCTTCGGGGCCGGGGTCGATGCCGCATTGCACCGGTTTCCAGTAGTGGGCCCCCAGCCCTTGCACCAGCAGGGCGCTCACCACCGTTTTGCCCACGTCGGTGTCGGTGCCGCAGACCACCAGTTGCAGGGGTTTCATCGGCAGGGGCTCACGGGGCTTGGCGTGCCACCAACACCAGCACCTCCCAGCTCAGGTTGGGGATCTGGCTGGGCCAGTGCCGCTCCAGCTGCCGCAGCTGGCCGCGGCTGAGGCGGGGGCCTCGGCTGGCCTGGGCGCCGATCCCCTTGAACTGCCGCAGGAAGGCCAGGGCGCCGGGGTTGGGGCGGCTGAACCACAGCCGTTGCACCCGCTGCAGCTGCAGCCGCCCGCGCACCAACGCGATCAGCGGGTCCGCCTCGGGCAGCTCCAGCCCGGTGAAGGGCACCTGGGCCAACCCGCAGGCCTGGCGCCAAAGGCCAAAGCTGCCCGCGCAGGGCACCGCCAGGGCCAGCACCCCCTGCGGTGCCAGGGCGTCGCACCAGCGCTCCAGCTGCCGCTGCGGCTGCTCGAGCCACTGCAAGGCAAAGCTCGACCCCAGCAGGGCTGCCCCCTGCAGATCCGCCGGCAGGCCGCCGTTGAGGTCCCACAGCTGCTGCGGTGGCGGCGCTCCAGCACCGCAGTCCTGCTGCAGCAGCTCGGGGCAGCTGTCCAGCCGCAGCAGCGGCGGCCCGCCCAGGTGCCGTTCGATGGCGCCGGCCAGCAGGCCGCTGCCGGCCCCGAGGTCGGCCCGGGGGCCCGCCGGCAGGGCTGGCGCCTGCCGCTCCAGCAGCCCGGCCAGCCGCTCGGCGATCGCCGCCTGCAGCCGCGCCTGGTGGGGGTAGGCCGCGGCGCTGCGGCCAAAGCAACGCTGCACCCGTTGGCTAAACGGTGCGCCGGTGGCGGTGGGATCAAGCAAGACCATCCGCAATCCAGTTCAGCACC
>JBEBCX010000205.1:0-3217 GCA_041157425.1 Cyanobacteriota bacterium
CGGCAGGGGGTGAGCAGGTAGAGCTCCACCGGCAGCACGGCGGAGAGGGCCTGCAGCAGCTCCACCTGCACCGGCGCCAGGCTGCTGAGGCCGAACAGCCGCAGGGGGCCGCTGGGGGGATCGGTGGGGCGCCAGCCCCCCTGCAGGGCGCCGATCAGCTGGCGGGCCCGCAGGCCGAAGGGCAGCTCCGGCAGCTGGGCCGCCAGGGTGCGCAGCAGCAGCGGCTGCCAGCGCCAGGGGGCCTCCAGGGGCCGGCCGCTGGCGTCGCAGTCGCGCCCCTGCAGCCAGGCCTCCACCAGGGCCGGGCGGTAGAGGCCGTAGTCGTCGAGGGCATCGGCGATCGAGCGCGCCAGTTGCCAGAGGGGCAGGTCGAGCTGCTGGGGCGGTTGGCGCCGCTGCTGCAGCCAGCGCTGCAGGGGGGCCGCCTCCGGCGCCTCCAGCAGTTGCGGCAGCAGCTCCAGCACCGGCCACACCAGGTTCTGGGCCCGCCAGGGGTCGGGGCCGGCGGCGGCCCCGGTTGGCGCATCGGGGCTTGCCTGGGGCAGCAGCTCCGCCACCAGCTGGCGCAGGCGGGCGCTGGGGAAGGGGAAGCGCAGGTTGGCGGCGATGCCGGCGCCGTTGCCCAGGGCGATCTGCTCCCCCAGCCAACGGCTGGTGGGCCAGGTGTTGACGATCACCTGCACCGGCTCGAAGGGGCCGGGCGGCTCCAGCCGCAGTTGGGTGGCCAGCAGCTGCGCCAGCAGGTCAGCGCGGTTGCTGCGGTACAGCGTGAGCAAGGCTCAGCGGCTGCTCAGGGCCGGTTGCGACGGGTCTGAGCTGCGCAGGCCGGGCAGGGGCTGGGCCTTGTCGGGCCGCAGGCCCGGCACCGACAGCACCGCCTTGGTTTCTGGGCAGTAGGCGCTGAGCTCGCCGCCGTAGCAGGCGCCGGTGTCCACCATCACGATGTCCCGCAGGCGGCGCACGTGGGGCCCGGGGGTGTGGCCGATCACCACCTCGCCGAAGCGGCCGTCGTAGTGCTGCCAGAAGTCGAGCCGCACCTGCAGATCCGGCTGCCAGGTGAGCGGGCTGAAGCCGGCGTGGGTGGCCACCCAGCCATCGCCCCAGTAGGCCATCGGCAGGTGCTGCAGGCGCTCCAGCCACTGGCGGCAGCGTTGATCCCCCAGCTGGCGGTAGGTGTCGCAGCCGGCCAGCTTGCGGCCGGAAAACCAGCTTTCGGTGCGCAGGGCGGTGATCAGATCCTGCTCGTGGTTGCCCCGCAGCCACACGGCGCGGCCGCTTTCCACCAGCCCCCAGATGCGCTCCATGCTGGCGGCGATGGAGGGGCCGCGGTTGATGGCGTCGCCGCAGAAGATCAGCCGGTCGCCGGTGGGGAGCCGCAGCAGCAGCTGCTCGAGCGCCTCAGCGCAGCCATGGACATCCCCGATCACCCAGTGGCGTGAACGCGGCGTGACGGACGTCATACAGACGGCGCATTGGCACCAGTGTGCCGTGCCCCCCCGCCGTCTGTCAGCGGGTGCGGATCAACAAACGCTGATAACTTGCCGTGAACCCGGGGGTGGACCGCAGCCGTTCGATGGAGTCCCAGCCCAACCCCGCTCAACCGGTCGACCCGCGCAGCCTCTCGGTGGGGCAGCGGGTGGCGATTTTGGTGAAGGCCCTCGATGGTGCCAAGCGCACGAATGAGGCGCTGGCCCGCTGCAGCAACGGCGATCAGATGGTGGAGGTGCTGCTGGATGCCTCCAAAAAGCTGGGGCTTGGCCTCAGCCGCGCCGAGCTGGTGCGCACCCCGCCCATCCGCGACTGGGTGTGGTGGAAAAACAAGGAGGCGCTGCTCACCATCGGCGACGCCAAGCCCCGCTACCAGCAGGACGGCGAGCAGGGCCGCCCCGGTGGCGACGGCGACGAACCCCGCCGCAAATTCCTGGGGCTGTTCTGATCGGCGGCTAGCGGCTTGCCCACAGCCGCCGCTTGCCCTCAGGCGGCGCTGGCCAGGGCGTCGGGGATGGAAGCGCTCGGGGCCTCAAAGCTGCCCTTGGCCACGAACTCCAGGCGCAGCTTCATGAAATCGATGAACTTGGGGTCGGTGGACACCACCGCCGCCGCCGGCTGGGGCACCGCCGCCGCCACCGCCGCCAGTTCGGGGGCCTGCAGGAAGGCGGGCCGCTTCACCAGCCAGAAATCGATCGCCTTGCCCTGCTCGCCGTAGTTGCGCACGCGCTCGCGCAGCACCTCATCGAGGGGCTCCTCCACGGTGAGAAAGGCCTCACTGGCGGCCACGAAGTGGTACTGGGTCATGAACTGAGGCTGCCGAACAGGGGGTCGTGGCGGGGATTCTGAACCAGGGCCTTCATCTGGCGAACCGCCTCCTCCAGCCCCACCGCCAGGGCGCGGGCCACGATCGTGTGGCCGATGTTGAGTTCCTCCATCCCCTCGATGGCGGCCACCGGCTCCACGTTTTGGTAGGTGAGGCCGTGGCCGGCGTTCACCCGCAGCCCCAGGCTGCGGGCCAGGAAGCTGCCCTCGGTGAGCCGGGCCAGCTCCAGGGGCTGTTGGGCCCAGCTGGCTTCGGCGTAGGTGCCCGTGTGCAGCTCCACCCAGCGGGCGCCGCTGGCCTGGCAGGCCTGCAGCTGGGCCGGATCCGCATCCACAAACAGGCTCACGCCGATGCCGGCGCCCTGCAGCCGACCCACCAGCCCGGTGAGGCTCTGCAGCTGTCCGGCCACGTCGAGGCCCCCCTCGGTGGTGACCTCCTCGCGCTTCTCGGGCACCAGGGTCACCATGTCGGGCTTGATCCGCAGGGCGATGGCCTCCATTTCGGCGGTGGCGGCCATCTCCAGGTTGAGCCGGCTGCGCAAGGTCTGGCGGAGCAGTTCCACGTCGCGGTCCTGGATGTGGCGCCGGTCTTCCCGCAGGTGCACGGTGATGCCATCGGCGCCCCCCAGTTCCGCCAGCAGGGCGTAGCTCACCGGATCGGGCTCCACGGTGCGGCGGGCCTGGCGCACGTTGGCGATGTGGTCGATGTTGACGCCGAGGCTGGCCATGGGGGTGGTGGTGGCAGCGGAGTGGGGCTGATCCGGATCCTATGGATCGCGGCCCGCTCGCAGAAGTGCCCGCCGGGGCGGCGCAGGCCAGCGCTGCAGTTTTACGGTTTGCGCAGATGCGCAGCACTGGGGTGAGCGGGCCGATGGCGGTGCAGGGCAGCGCAGCCCCCCACAGC
>JBEBCX010000206.1:0-3216 GCA_041157425.1 Cyanobacteriota bacterium
AGGGCCGCCTGGGCGCTGTGGCGCCCCCAGATCAGGTCGTCCGCCGGTGCGGCACCGAAGCGTTCCGATTCACCGCTGGGGGCCGCGTTGGACACGTCGATGGCCACCTGGGGCGAGCGCTCGCTGCGGCGGTCGTCGTAGGGGCGGGGTTGGAAGCTGCCGCGGCCCTGGGGGCGGCCGAGGGGGCGGCCGGGGCGCCGCTCAGGCCGGCGCTCGGGGCGGCTGCCGCCGAAGCGGGCGCCGTCGGGGCGAAGGCTGTCGCGGCGGGGGGCATCGGCGCGGGGGGCCTCAAACCGGCGCTCGCCGCGGCGGGCAAAGGGTTTGCGGTCGCTGGGGCCAGCGCGATCGGGGCGGGGGGCGTCGAAGCGGCGATCCCCCCGGGCTGGGCGCTCGCCGCGGGCGGGACGGTCACCGCGCTCTGCCCGCTCAAAACGGGCGGGCCGCTCCCCCCCCTCCGGACGCCACTCGCCGCGGGGGGCATAGGGGCGGGAGCCGCGCAGGGGGCCGCGGCCGGGCCTGGACACACGCCCCTCCCCGGCTCCGGAGCCCTGGTCCCTGCGGCGATCAAAACGGGGGCTCATGGACAGACGGGCAAAGGATCTATGGGTCGGCGTCTTCAAGGTGCGCCAGCAGCTGGCCAAGGCGGCTGGGGTTCTGCAGAAACAGCCAGCCCACCATTGTCTCAAATCCCGTCGCCTGGCCATAGGCGGCGGCATCGCCGCGGCGGGGGCCACGGCCGGCCCGGTTGCGACCGCGCCTCACCAGATCTAGCTCCGCATCGGTGAGCAGGCCGGCAGCCTCAAGGCGGCTAAGGGCCGCGGCCTGGGCGTCGGCCCGCACCTCGGCCACCACGGCACGGTGCAGATCGGCGCTGCGGCCAGGCTGGCGGCAGCGGCGCAACCGTTGATGCAGCTCCCACACGGCATCCCCGAGCCAGGCCAGCTGCAGGGGGCCCAACTCCAGATCCATCGGGCTGGGTGCCACGGCCGCCAGCCAGCTGGCGCTCAGCCCCTCGGAGGGCTCAGGCGGCGATGGCGCCGAGGGCGGTGTCGAGGTCGGGCTGGAGATGGAGGAACTCCTCGAGTCTCACCAGTTTCACCGTCTGCACCACACGGGCATTGCCCACCACCAGGAACTGGGTGCGCTGCTGGTTGCACTGTTTGGCGAACTGCACCAGCGAGCCGAGGCCGGACGAATCGATGAAGTCGATCCGGCTGAGGTCGATCACCAGCGGTTGGGGGGTGCTGGTGAGGTGCTCGTTGATGAAGCCGAGGAATTGCTTCTCGGAGTAGGCGTCGAGCTGGCCGGTGAAGCTGAACAGCAGACAACCGTCCTGCTGCTCGAACCCACCGCGCAAGGACACGGTCAATCGCTGCAGATCGGTGATGGCTCCTGACCTCGGACGACACGGGCGACCGCAGTGTAGGGAGAGTTTTCTGAACGGACAGGCCCGAAACAATCCGTTCAGATCGGAAGGCGAAACCGGGTCGGGAAGGGGCCGCGGCTCAGCCGCGGCGGGCGGCCATCAGGGCGGCGAAACGGCCGAAGTGGTGGTCGGCGTCGTGGGGGCCGGGGCTGGCCTCCGGGTGGTACTGCACCCCGAAAACGGGCTTTTGGCGGTGGGCCAGGGCCGCCACGGTGCGGTCGTTGAGGTTGAGGTGGGTCACCGCCACGGTGCCGGGATCGAGGGAATCGGCATCGAGGGCGAAGCCGTGGTTCTGGCTGGTGATCTCCACGCTGCCGGGGCTGCCGCAGGGGTGGTTGAGGCCGCGGTGGCCGTAGCCGAGCTTGTAGGTGCGGCCCCCCAGGGCCAGGCCCAGGATCTGGTGCCCCAGGCAGATGCCGAACACCGGCAGGTTGGCCTGCTGCAGCAGCCCCTCGGCCAAGGCGATGCCACTGCCCACCGCCGCCGGATCGCCGGGGCCATTGGAGAGGAACACCCCCTCGGGCTCGCGCTCAAGCACCTGCTGGAGGCTGGCGGAGGCGGGCAGCACGGTGACGCTGCAGCCATGGGCCGCCAGGCGCTCCAGGATGGCGCGCTTGATGCCGAAATCGATGGCCACCACGCGGTAAGGGCGCTCCGGTGAGCCCTGAAGGCGTTGGTCAAAGCTGGCGGGGCAGACGCGATCCCACTGGTAGGGGGAGGCGGTGGTCACCTGCTCCGCCAGGTTGAGGCCCGCCATCGAGGGGGCCGAGCGCACGCGCTCCAGCAGCTGCTGGGGGGAGCTGCCATCGCTGCTGATGGCGCCGTTGATGGCCCCGCCCTCGCGCAGGTGGCGCACCAGGGCGCGGGTGTCGAGGCCGCTGATGCCCACCACGTTGTGCCGCTGCAGCCAAGCCTCGAGGCTCTGCTCGGCACGCCAGTTGCTGTGGGCCGGCACCAACTGGCGGGCGATCACGCCGCGCACGTGGGGCACATCGGCCTCCTGGTCGGCCCCATTGACGCCGGTGTTGCCCAGCTCCGGGTAGGTGAACGTCACCAACTGCCCGGCGTAGCTGGGGTCGGTCATCACCTCCTGGTAACCGGTCATGCCGGTGTTGAACACCACCTCGCCCACCGCCGTGCCCCGGGCGCCGAAGGCGTCTCCACGCAGCACCAGGCCATCGGCCAGCACCAGCAGCGCGGGGTGGGGGGCGTGTTCGCTCATGGGCCCATCATCCCCTGCAGGGGTTCAGGCCAGGGCGGTGCGCAGGGCCTCAAGCCGCCGCCAGGGGGCTCCGCTGGCCATGGCCTCGAGAGCCTGGGGCACCGCCTCCGCCACGGTGGCCGCGCGGCCCGCCGCCCACAGCACCAGGGCGGCGTTGAGGGCCACCACATCCCGCTGGGGGGCCGTTGCCTCGCCCTTGAGCACCGCCTCGAGAATGCGGCGGTTGTCCTCGCTGTCACCACCGGCCAGGGTCTCCAGACCCGCTGGGGTGAGGCCCAGGCTCGTGGGTTGCAACGTGTCGGCACTGACCTGGCCGGCCTCCACCAGGCGCAGGGCACTGGGGCCGGAGAGGGACGCCTCATCAAGACCGCCATGGCCGTGCACCACCACGGCCCGCTCCACGCCGAGCCGGGCCAGGGCATCGGCCATGGGATCCAGCAGCTCCGGGGCACCCACCCCAAGCACCTGGAAATCAGGCCGCAACGGGTTCACCAGCGGCCCGAGCAGGTTGAACACGGTGCGCACCCCAAGGGCGCGGCGCAGTGGGGCCAAGCCCACCAGGGCCGGA
>JBEBCX010000207.1:0-3192 GCA_041157425.1 Cyanobacteriota bacterium
TGGGCCTCCATCAGGAAGCGGGCCTTGGTTTTGCCGAACTGCATGGCCTGGCCGGGGCCGCCGGGCATGCCGTTGCCGCGGCGGGCCAGGAACACCAGCACGCCGATCAGCAGCAGCGGGAACAGCAGGTTGCCCAGCAGACCCAGGGCCGGCGGCGCCTGGCGCGGCGGGTGGATGTCGAAGCTGATGCCCTGTTGCTTGAGGTTGTTCACCAGCTCGGGGGCCAGGCCGGGCAGGTCCACCCGCAGGCGCTGCACGCGGTTGTCGAGATCGGGGTCGACGGCCTCCACCACGGCGGTGCGGCCGCCATCAAAGATGTCGACGGCCGTGACCCGGCCCGCATCCACGTAATCGAGGAAGCGGCCGTAGCTCATGCGGGCCACGGCGGCATTGCGGGGCGCCACCGTGGGGCCGCTCGGGCCCGCCATGCGGGCGCCGCCGTTGCCCAGCACCTGCCAACCCAGGAACAGCGCCACGGCAATGGGCAGAACCCAGAGGGCAATGGTGCGCCAGCGCTGATTCATGGCCGCAGCTGAATGAATGTTTAACAAGTGTAAAGCGACCGCAGCGCCCCCAGGGAGCCGGCGATCGGTTGCTTCACGTGGCCTGGGCGCCGGGGATCAGGCCGCCGTCGCGGGCGGCACGCCCACGGGTGCGACGTCGGTGGCCTCTAGGGCCTCCGTGGCCTCCACCACCAATTCGGCCACGGGGATGCTCTCCACCAGCTCGGGGCCGCCGAGGCCGTGGGTCCAGATCTGCACCTCCGTGTCGGGCGGCGCCAGAAAGCTCAACAGCTCAAAGGGAAACACCACCCGCTCGAGGAAAAACTCCTGGGGGCCCAGGCAGCGCACGATCACCATGCGATCGCTGCTGTTGCGGTAGCCGCAAGAAAGCTGGGCCAAGGGAAGGGGATGATGCAGAAGCTGCAACACCAAACCATCGGGTGCGCCGTGGATTTGGTGACCGTTGAGACCATCCGCCCAATGGGCTGGAAATTTCCGTTTTTCTACGGATTTGCCTTCAGAGGCTGCGCAGGGCCGTGATCGGATCCAGCCGGGCCGCCCGCCGGGCCGGCAGCACCCCGAACACCAGGCCGATGGTCCCCGACAGCCCCACGGTGATCAGCACGCTGGTGGCCCCGATCGCCGCCGGCAGTGGGGTGAAGGCCGCCACCGCCGCCACCGCCGAGAGGCCCAGGGCGCTGCCGATCACCCCCCCCAGGCTGGAGAGCACGAGCGCTTCCACCAGGAACTGGGCCAGCACATCGCTGCTGCGGGCGCCGATGGCCTTGCGCAGGCCGATTTCCGAGGTGCGCTCGCTCACCGACACCAACATGATGTTCATGATCCCGATGCCCCCCACCAGCAGGGAGATGGCCCCGATCGCCCCCAGCATCAGGGTCAACCCACCGGTGATGGTGCCCACGATCGAGAGCGCATCCTGCTGGGAGCGCACGGCGAAGTCGTCCTCCCGCAGGATGTTGTGCCGCTGCCGCAGCAGGTTGGTGATCTGAAACTTGGCCGCACTGGTGCTGGCCTCATCGCGGGCCTCCACGCTGATGAAGTTCAGGCTCACCCCATAGGTGGGATCACGGCCCGAGAGCTTGCTCACCATGGTGGTCAGGGGGATGTAGGCGGCTTCGTCCTGGTTCTGGCCGAACACCGCCCCCTTCGGCGCCATCACCCCGATCACCTCAAAGCTCTGGTCGCGGATCCGCAGCTGCTGCCCCAGGGCGGACCCCACCGGCAGCAGTTTGGTGCGCAGGTCGGGGCCGATCACCACCACGTTGCGGGCCCCCTCCAGGTCCCGCTGATCCAGAAAGCGGCCCTGGGCCACCTCAAACCGCCGCACCGTCAGGAAGTCCGGCGTGATGCCGGACACGGTGGCACTGGAGCTCTTGGCCCCGGCCTGCAGCACCGCATTCAGGGTGATCTGGGGCACCACCCGTTTCACGCTCGGCACCTGCTCCGCAATGGCCTCGGCGTCTTCGAGCACGAGGGTCTTGGGGAAATCGATGCCCTGGCGCCGGCTGTCGTTGTTGCCCGGCACCACGAACAGCACGTTGGCGCCCAGGGTGTTCAGCTGCCCCTCCGCCAGGTTCTGGGCCCCTTTGCCCACCCCCACCAGCGTGATCACCGAGGCGTTGCCGATCACGATGCCGAGCATCGTGAGCAGCGACCGCAGGCGGTTGGCCTGCAGGGTGGCCAGCGCCATGCCCACGGTTTCACGCAGGGCGAGTTTGGCGGCCATTGCTGCCGGCTCCGAAAACCAGGGTTGCCTTAAACGATGGCGCCGCTGTTGTCCGGGTTGTGGCTGCGGGCCCCGCGGTGCACCTCGCCGCGGCGCAGATCGAGGGTCACGATCTCCCCTTGGCGCAGGTTGGCGATCGCATCGCTCACCCCCACGATGGCCGGGATGCCCGTGCGCTGGGCGATCAGGGCGGTGTGGCTGTCGGCATCGCCCACTTCGGCGATCACCCCCTTGGCCTTGCGGATCGCTTCCACGTATTCAGCGGTGGTTTCGCGCACCACCAGGATCTCGCCGGCCTGCACGGAGGCCGCCGCCGCCGGATCGTTCACCACCCGCACGCGGCCGCTCACCGAGCCGTTGCCGATGCCAACGCCTTTGGAGAGCACCGCCGACACGATGCCCACCTTGATGAAGTCGGTGGAGCCGCTCACCCCGGAGAGGGTGCCGGCGGTCTGCACCACCAGGTCGCCATCGTTGAGCACGCCCATCTCACGGGCCATGCCCATGGCCAGGCTGAAGGTGCTGGTGGAGGAGGTCTGCTCCTCGATCAACAGCGGGCTGACGCCCCAGCAGAGTTGCAGCCGGCGGGCCACGGGCACCTCGCTGGTGATCGCCAGGATCGGGGTGCTGGGGCGGAACTTGCTCACGTTGCGGGCGGTGGCACCGCCCTTGGTGAGCGTGAGGATGGCGGAGGCCTCCAGTTGGCGGGCGATGGAGCTCACCGCCTGGCTGATGGCGTTGGGGATGGTGGAGGCCAGCTGGCTTTCATCCCCACGGTTGGGGTAGTCCCGTTCGATGCGGCGGGCGATCTGGCTCATGGTGGCCACCGCCTCACCGGGGAAGTCGCCCACGGCGCTCTCGTTGGAGAGCATCACCGCATCGGTGCCATCGAGGATGGCGTTGGCCACATCGCTCACCTCAGCGCGGGTGGGGCGCGGGCAA
>JBEBCX010000208.1:0-3163 GCA_041157425.1 Cyanobacteriota bacterium
TGTACCAGGCCTACGCCGATTACGGCGACATGATGGACCTCACCGAGCAGCTGATCGCCCATGTGGCCCAGCAGGTGTGCGGTGGCACCCGCCTCAGCTACCAGGGCACCGACATTGACCTGACGCCCCCCTGGCGGCGGGTCACCATGCACGACCTGGTGCGCGAAGCCACCGGCCTCGACTTCACCAGCTTCGGCTCCCGCGCCGAGGCGGCCGCGGCCATGGAGGCCCAGGGGCTGGAGGTGCCGGCCCTGGCGGATTCGGTGGGCCGGCTGCTGGTGGAGGCGTTCGAGCAGCGGGTGGAGGCCGATCTAATCCAGCCCACATTTGTGATCGATTACCCGGTGGAGAACTCCCCCCTGGCCCGGGCCCACCGCAGCAAGCCCGGCCTGGTGGAGCGCTTTGAGTTGTTCATCGTGGGGCGCGAAACCGCCAACGCCTTCAGCGAGTTGATCGATCCGGTGGATCAGCGCCAGCGGCTGGAGGCCCAGATGGCCCGCAAGGCCGCCGGTGACGACGAAGCCCAGCAGGTGGATGAGGATTTCCTCCAGGCCCTGGAGGTGGGCATGCCCCCCACCGGCGGCCTGGGCATCGGCATCGACCGGCTGGTGATGCTGCTCACCGACAGCCCCTCGATCCGCGATGTGATCGCCTTCCCGCTCCTGAGGCCGGACCAACCGGGCTCGCCAGCGCCGGCCGCAATGGGATAATCGACCCTAGTAGGCAAGTACCCCCAGCCGGGGGCCCGTGGTTCCATGAGTGGCGAGCGCGTCGGTTTCCGCTTCAAGCACGCGGATGCGGTGGTGAAGCGCAACCCCCAGGGCCGCTCCCGCCGGGGTTGGGTGATGGAGCCGGTGGAGCAGACCACCAGCCGTGGCACCAAGATGCCCGCCTACCGGATCCGTTGGCGCGACAGCGAGCGCCCGGAGATCGTGCTGCAGCACATGCTGATCGCCGACCCCGACCCCACCCCGCCGCCCGAGGGCGTCAGCCTCGTGCCGCCGGCACCGAAGGCTTGAGCCCAGGCCTGATCCGCGTACCTGATCAAGACCAGCCCTTGAGCCGGTAGATCGCCAGCCCCAGGTGCTCCTTGAGGGCAATGCTGCTCAGGCTGAGCGCTTGGGCATCGGGCATCAGCCCTAGAAACGCCGAGCCGGGCGTCGGTCTGCCGAACAACGCCCGGGTGGGCAGTTGGTAGTCGCAGGCCACCGGAATCACGGTGAGGCCACTGCGCTGGCGGAAGGTGGCCAGGGAGCGCGGCATGTGGAAGGCGCTGGTCACCAGCAGCACCCGCCGCCAGCCGCGCCGGCGCCCCAGCTCCCCGATGTCGCGGGCCTCTTCCGCCGTGGTGCGGGAGTTGGGGTTGATCAGGATCTGATCAGGGCGCACCCCCAGTTCGATCGCCAGCGCCTGGGACGACACCGCTTCGGCCGGAGCGGGATCGCCGGCTGTGAAGCTGATCTGGGCGCCGCTGGTGAGCAGCAGGGGCGCCTTGTTTTGGCGCAGCAGCCGCAGGCCGGTGAGCAGGCGGTCGCCCCCTTCGGCCACCTCCACCCCCTGGCGCGGGGCCAGGGCCGGCCGCAGTCCACCTCCGAGCACCACCACCGCATCGGCGTTGGGAATGGGCGTGGGGGTGAGCGCCGCTGCCCGCTCCTCCAACCCCCAGATCAGCTCGCGGCTGGTGATCGGCATGGCAAACAGCCAGATCAGCCCCAGCCCCGAGCCCCCCAGGGCGAGCCCCCAGCGCCTCGAGGACCGCCGTGCCCCCGCCGCCAGGCCGGCCCCCTGCAGCAGCAACCCCAGCCCCAGTGGGTAGAGGAACAGCGGCAGCAGCTTGGAGAGCAGGAATCCCATGGCCTGGTTCAGCGGCGGCGGCGCAGGCGCTCGAGATCCTGCTCGATTTCAAAGCGGGCCCAGGCCTCATCGAGGGACTCACGGTTGGGTGCCTGGCTGGTTGGGGGTGCTTGGGCAGCCGCTGGCCCAGCCCCCTGCAGCTCATGCCCCAGCTGCTCCAGCCGCTGCCAACGGCTGCGGCCCTGCTCCATCAACTGGTCCACATGGCGCTGGGCCTGGGCGGCCAGCTCGGGGGCACCGGCTGCGCGGGCCTTGGCCACCCGATCGCGCCAACGCTGGATCTCGGCGGCCAGTTGCAGCAGCTCGCGGCGCAGGGCTTGGGCATCCGCCTGCATCTGCTCCTGCAGCCGTTGCCGTTGCCCGGGGTTGGCCCGCAGAAAGGCCTCGAGGGTTTGCTCGAGCTTGGCTTCCAGCTGATCGAGCCAGTCGGCACCATCGCCACCGCTCTGGCTCATTCCGGCGCGCGGGTGATCAGGGGCGCCTCGATCTCCTCCTGCAGCGGCGTGATCGCCGCCTCCCGGGAGCGCAGCAGCAACTGGGTGAGCCGGGCGATGCCCCCCTCCCCGAGGTTTTGGCTGGCCAGTTGTTCAAACGCGTTGCCGTAGAGCTCCTCGAGCTGGGCGATCAGGCCCTCCCGCAGCTCCCGCACGGCGCGCCGTTGCTCGTCCCGCGACATCCCGTTCCCCGTCGGCTGGAGTGTTCAGTCTGCCTGCACCAGCAGGTGCAGCGACAGGTCGTTCGCCGCATCGCTCCAGCGGGCCTGGCCGCGCCAGCCGGCGGCCGCCGCCAGGGCCAGAAACGCCTCCGGGCTGTACTTGGCGCTGGTTTCGGTGATCAGCGCTTCCCCTTCCGCAAAGCACCAGCGCTGGCCGGCCACGATCACCTGCTGCTGCCGCTCGCTCACCAGGGCCATCTCGATGTGGCTGGCCTCGGGCACCCAGCGGGCCCGGTAGCGGAAGGCCTCG
This sequence comes from Cyanobacteriota bacterium, assembly GCA_041157425.1. Classification (GTDB taxonomy): domain Bacteria; phylum Cyanobacteriota; class Cyanobacteriia; order PCC-6307; family Cyanobiaceae; genus Vulcanococcus. Next base: position 2,820 of record JBEBCX010000208.1, read on the forward strand.
GGATCGAAATTGCCCTGCAGGTCGCGGTTGAGCCGCTTCAGCAGGTTGAGGGCGAAGGCGGCGGACATGCCAGCGGCGTCGTTGTAGGCCGCCTCCAGCCGCTCCACCGCCTTGGGCTGGTCGATGCCGATCAGCAGTTGGCCCCCCGGCCCCAGCAGGCGGCGGAACTGGGCCAGCAGCGCAATGGCCGCATCCGGCTCGAAGTTGCCCAGGGAGCTGCCGGGGAAGAACCCCAGGTGGGCGCTGCCGCTGAGCAGCGGGTGGGGGGGCAGCTGCTGCAGTTGTGTGTAGTCGCAGCAGATGCCCAGCATCGGCACGGTGGGGAATTGCCGTTGCAGGCGGCC
>JBEBCX010000209.1:0-3161 GCA_041157425.1 Cyanobacteriota bacterium
CGGCCCAGGCGGCAAAACGGCCGGGCCCCACCAACAGCTGCAGGGGGCCGCGCCGCCAACAGGCGGCGGCGCCGCTGCCCGCCGGGATCGGATCGGGGGCAAACCCCAGCCCCTGCAGCAGCGGCTCCCACTCCGCCGCCGCCGGGCGCGAGCCGCAGGGGGCGAGCACCAACACCGGCTGCGAGGGCGTCCAGCCCTCCAGGGCCGCCAGCAGCCGCCGCAGGTTGCCCAGGGCCTCCGGCATGCGGCTGCCCCCCAGCAGCAACAGCCGCCGCATCGGCTGCAGGGCCGCCGGCAAGGGATCTGGCTCGAGCCCATCCATCATCGGGTTGCCAGGGGCCAGGGCCGCCACCCCATGGCGCCGCAGGCCGCGGGCCGTGAGCCGATCGCGCAGGGCCACCAACCGGCAGCGGCGGCGGGCCAGCAGGGCCCACTCCCACGGGTCCCATTCACTGCCTTTGCAGCGGTGGTAGAGGGCCGCCAGCCCGGCCGATCCCGGCCCACTGGCCCAGGTGTAATCACTCTTGGGGGTGCCGATGAAGCCATAGGGCGCACCGCTGGCCCAGGCCAGCAGCAGCGGCAGCAGATCCCCCACCGCCAGCACCGGATCCCCCGCACGGCCCCAGCGGCGCACCAGGCGCCACTGCCGCCAGCTGAGCCCCAGCACCCCGGCGCCCAGGTCGGCCAGGAGTCCCCGCAGGCTCTGGTTGCTGAAACCGCCACTGGGGAGGCTGCGGCGCGGGCCGATGCGCCGCAGGGCACCGGCCTGCTCCAGGGGGCCATAGGCACTGCCCTCCCCCACCAGCGGCAGCACGGCGATCTCCAGCTCCGGATGGTGCTGCAGCAGGCTCTGCACCACCCGCAGGGCGATCAGGTCCTCCCCGTGGCCGTTGCTCAGCACCAGCAGCCGGCCGGCCATCCCTTCACTGATACGATCCGCCCTGGGAGTTTGCTCCCGGTCGGCGGCATGGCCAAGTGGTAAGGCAGAGGATTGCAAATCCTTTACCCCCAGTTCGAATCTGGGTGCCGCCTCTTTCGCTTCTGAGCAGCCCGCCGAGCCGCCCCCCAGGGCCTCTGGTGAGGCTGAGCACGCTCAGAAACTGACGGCCACCTTCCAGCGGCGGAAGCGCTCGGTGCTGGCCTCGCAGCGGATGGCCGCCGAATCGATGCGGCACTGCCCCTGCACAGCGGTGATGGGCGGCACGCCCTGGGCCAGGCCACGGCCATCGAACTGGGTTTCGCTGACGCTGGCCAGTTGCAGCAGCAGCGGCCCCTGGAGCGCGCAGACCCCTTGGCGGCAGCGCATCGGCTGGCTGCCCTCCTGCAGCTGGCCCGCCAGGGTGAGCTGCTGCAGCCCCCCCTTCAGGGCGCCGGGCGCCAGCAGGCTCAGGCGCATCACTAGGGCGCTGCGTTGGTCCAGTTGCACGCTGCGGCAACTGGCCTTGCCACCCAACGGAAACACCAGTTGGCAGCTGCGGGGTTGCTGCTGCCAACGCCCGAAGCTCTCGGCCAGCCCCTGGGCGCGCAGGCCGGCGGGTGCGGCCGCAGCGGCCACCAGCAGCACAGCCATCAATAGGGGGCGGCCCATCGGCTCAGTACCCCGAATCGGCCACGCACATGCCGATGCACACCAGGCCATTGCTGGCGGTGCGGCCGCAGTGGCCGCAGAGCACCGGATCGGCCGGCGCCTGGGGAGGCTGGCCGGGGGCCGCCGCATGGGGCTCAGCCACAGGCCGATCAGCGCTGGCGTGGTGAGGCTGAGAATTCACCGCAGTGGTGGCCCGAGTGGCAACGATCATGGCAAGCCCAAGCGGCCAACCCGGCATCGGCGTGGGCACCTGGGCCTGGGGCAACCAATTTCTGTGGGGCTATGCGCCGGAGCGCGATGACCCGCGCCTCGCGGCCACCTTTGCCCGCTGCCTGGAGCGGGATCTGCTGTTTTTCGACACGGCCGATTCCTACGGCACCGGCCGCCTCAACGGCCGCAGCGAAACCCTGCTGGGCCAGTTCGCCGCCGCGGCCAGCCCGCAGGAGCAGCAGCGCCTCTGCATCGCCACCAAACTGGCCCCCTTCCCCTGGCGGCTGGGTCGCCAGGGGTACCGGCGCGCCTTCGCCGCCTCCCGGGCCCGGCTGCAGGGGCGGCTGCACCGGGTGCAGCTGCACTGGAGCACCGCCCGCTATGCCCCCTGGCAGGAGGGGCCGCTGCTCGATGGCCTGGCGGATCTGGTGCGCGAGGGGGCCGTGGCCAGCCTGGGGGTGTCCAACATGGGGCCGCAGCGGCTGCGGCAGGTGCACCGGCACCTGGCCGACCAGGGGGTGGCGGTCTCCAGCCTGCAGGTGCAGCTGTCGCTGCTGGCGCCGCAACCGATCGAGCCCGGCGGGGTGGCGGCCGTCTGCCGTGACCTGGGGATCGAGCTGATTGCCTACAGCCCCTTGGCCCTCGGGCTGCTCAGCCGCGACGACGATCAACTCGCCCGCGCCCCTGGCGGGCCAAGGGGGGCGCTGTTTCGCCGCCTGGGGCCGCGCATCGCTGCGCTGCGGCAGGCCATGGCGGCCATCGGCCAAGGGCGCCCGGGGGGCCGGGCGGCGGTGGCCCTCAACTGGTGCCGGGCCCACGGGGCGATGCCGATACCGGGGCTGCGCAGCCCCGAGCAGGTGGATCAAACCGCCGACGCCCTGAGCTGGGAGCTCAGCGAGGGCGAGCGGCAGCACCTCGATCAGCTGGCCCTGGCCAACACGGCGGCGCGCATGCCCGCCAACCCCTTCCAGAGCGCCTAACGGGCGGAAAGCCGCAGGATCAGATCGCTTGATCCAGGGGCTCTTCCCCCATGGCGGGGGAGGGATCTGGGGTGAGCACCACCGGCAGGCGCTGGGGCAGGGCCTCCACGGGGTGACGCACCAGGGTCACCACCCGGGGACGCGGCGGTTCGGCGGCAGGCCCCTCAGCGGCGGTGGCCGCCTCAGCTGGATCGGTGTGGTCGGCCGAGGCTGTGGTGTCGGCCGAGGGGGCGTCGTCGCAGGCGGCCAACGCCTCCTGCAGCAGCGAATCAAACGTGGACCCGGGCAGGCGGTGGCGGGCCAGCTCCAGGAAGGTGCGGGCCAGGGATTCACCCGCCGCCGCCTTGAGGGCCGGGTTGGTGCGGCGCTGTTCCTGCTCCTCC
>JBEBCX010000210.1:0-3151 GCA_041157425.1 Cyanobacteriota bacterium
CCGGGCTTGCCGAACAGTTCGAAGGTGGCCGGGTTGTTCACCCGGTCGACCTGGGCCTTGGCCTTCCCACGCTCTGGTGGGCTGATGGTCATCGAGACGTTCCTCGAGGGACGGGGTCGAGGTGGAGGTCCACCCTGCTGATCGCCATCAACGGAAAACCGCCGACGGGGTGACCAGTGGAGCCACGGAGGCGGCGGGCAGGGCCGAAGCCCGAACCAAACACCCCCATGGGCGCCAGCCGCAGAGCGCTCAGCCGAAGCCGAAACCCCCTGCCATGACTGGAGCTTGGGCCCCAAAGAGGGGACCGCTGGCGGAAGTATAAAAGCGGAATCCGAGCCCTCTGGGCCTGCAGTTACAAAGGTTCAATCCGAGACCGGGCCAGTCAGGGACTGAGCTCTCAAGGCAGCAAGCAGTCAGCGAAAAAACACGAATTTCGGCGGGTTGTTTAAGACATTTGGGCAAATCTGAGGAGATTTTCTATTGAAATTGCCGGCTTGCGCGCCGCCCGCTTGTCCGCAACGCTGCAGAATGAAGGCAGCAGTGCTCCGCTCAAGTCATCGGGGGGATCGGCATGGTCACGGCACCCAGGGGGGGCCTGAGGAGGGTCCTGTTGGCCCTGGTGCTGTCGTTGGTGCTGCTGGTCACCACCGCCTGCGGGCAGCGTCCAGGCGTCCCGGGCACCCCACCCGTGGCCGGGCCGGCCAGCCAGCCCCCCAGCGGCGCCCTGCAGGAGGTGGCCCCACCCGGCGCCGTGCAACAGCTCAATGGCGGCCTCAATGAACGGGCGCCGCGGGTGGAGGTGCTGGCCCCCGCTGACAACAGCGTGCTGCCGGAGGGCCCCTGGACCCTTCAGCTCAAGGTGCAGGACTGGCCCCTGGCCGATGCCGGCCCCCTGGGCCTGGGCCCCCATGTGGTGGTGCAGCTGGATGACGCCCCGCCGATCCGCCTGACCAGCCCAGAAGCCTTGGCTTCCGTGCCCATGCCGGAGCTGCGCCCCGGCAGCCATCGGGTCACCGTGTATGCCGCCAGGCCCTGGGGGGAAGCGGTAAAAGCCCCGGGGGCCACGCGCCAACTGCGGCTGCACCGGGTGAGCCGCAACGCCGCCGCCCTGCCGGCACCGGGCAGCGCCCAGCTGATCGCCGTGAGCCCCGATGGCCAGGTGCCTGGTGAGCCGGTGTTGCTCGATTGGTTGCTGCTGGATGCCCCTCTGCAGCACCTGCGCGGCGATGACGCCCAATGGCGCCTGCGCATCAGCGTCAACGGCGACAGCTTCCTGGTGGACCGCCAAACACCCCTGTGGCTCAAGGGCTTCAAACGGGGCAGCAACGCGGTGCAACTGGAGCTGTTGGATGGCCGGGGTGATCCCCTCAATCCACCCTTCAACAGCCTGGTGAGGGAGGTGGTCATCGGCGGCGGCAGCCGGCCGGCCTGGCTCAAGGCCAGCCTGAGCCCCGATGAGCTGGCGCGCCTGAGCGGCGAGGCCCCTCCCGAACCGGAACCGCAGCCCGAACCCGAACCCCAGCCCGAACCCGAACTGAAGAGCGAGCTGGCACCAGAACCCGAGCCGGAACCCACCCCGGTGCCTGCAGCACGCCAGCCATCAGCTCCGGAGCCAGAGCCGGATGCCGAAGCGGAGCCGGAACCGGAACCAGCACCGGAGCCAGCGATCGCCGCGGAGTCAGCCGAGGCCGTCGCAGCCCCCACACCGGAAGCGCCCGTCGAGGAGCCGGCGCTGGAGCCGGTGCAGGAGCGGGTGCAACAGCCTGAGCCCGTGGCCGCCAGCCAACCCGCCCCAGCCACCGCAGCCGCCCCAGACAACGCTGAAGAAATCGCCGCAGCCAGCGCACCCGAGCGCAGCGAAGAGCCCCCCAGCGAGAACACCGCGGCGGCACCCCCCATCAGCCCCGTCACCAGTGCAGAGCTGAATCTGGAGCTGCCGCCTCCGCCCCAGCCTGTTGCGCCGCAGGAGCGCCCCAGCGCCGGCGCAGCCGAGAGCGAGCGGATGACCCCCACCACCAGCCTGGCTGGCTCAGCCCGCGAGCAGGTGCGGGCGGATGGATCGCTGCTGCAGCCCAAACCCCGCGGCCCCCTGGCCGGCCTGCGGGAGAAGCTGGGGGGATGACGGAACCGCTGATCTGGGGATTTGGCCTCAGCGCCCAGGCCGAAGCCCCGCTGCAGCGGCTGCTCAACGCCGGCCTGATCGACCGTGTGGCGCTGCCGCCGGATGGGCAGGCCTGGCGGAGCCAGGAGCTGCAGGCGTTTCTGAGCGACACCTGGCCCCAGGCCCAGGCCCTGGTGGCGGTGGGGGCCTGTGGCGCCATCACCCGGCTGGTGGCCCCCCTGCTGCAGAGCAAACACCGCGACCCGGCGGTGGTGGTGATCGATCCCCAGGGCCGTTTCGCCATTCCCCTGTTGGGGGGCCACAGCGCCGGAGGGGAAGCCCTGGCGCAGCGCATGGCGGCGCTGCTGGGGGGCGAAGCGGTGATCACGGGCGCCAGCGCCGCCGCCGGCCTGCTGGCGTTGGATGGCTTCGGCGGCCCCTGGGGCTGGCGGCGCGGCGGTGGCGATTGGGACGCCCTGATGAAACAGGCCCAACGGGGGGGGGGCCTAGCCCTGGAGCACGAGAACGGCAACGGCCGCTGGCGCCAGTTGCCGGGGTTGGCGGCCCTCCACGCCGAGGGCACGGGCACGGCCGAGCCGGGCACAGCGGACGCGGGTCCGCTGGTGGTGAGCGTGCGCCGCGGCCCCGGTTGCCGCTGGCATCCGCCGGCCCTGTGGCTGGGCGTCGGCTGCGAGCGCGGCACCAGCCTCAGCCTGCTGGAGCGGCAGCTGGAGCAGGCCCTGGCGGAGCACGGCCTGGCGGCCGAGGCGGTGGCCGGCCTGGCCAGCGCCGAGCGCAAAGCCGATGAACCGGCCCTGCTGGAGCTGGCGGGGCGGCGCAACTGGCCGCTGCGCTGTTTCAGCAGCGCCGAGCTGGCGGCGGTGGCTGTGCCCAACCCCTCGGCCGCGGTGCTGGCGGAACTCGGCACCGCCAGCGTGGCGGAGGCGGCGGCCCTGCTGGCCGCTGGCCCCGAAAGCCGGCTGCTGCAACCCAAACGAATCGCCCGGGCCGAAGCGGGGGAACAGGGCGCCGCCACCCTGGCCATCGCCC
>JBEBCX010000211.1:0-3128 GCA_041157425.1 Cyanobacteriota bacterium
GGAGCTGGAGGATGTGATCCAGGAGGGCAACCTCGGCCTGATCAAGGCGGTGGAACGCTTTGACCCCAGCCGTGGCTACAAGTTTTCCACCTACGCCTATTGGTGGATCCGCGAGGGCATCACCCGCGCCATCGCCGACAAGAGCCGCACCGTGCGGCTACCCGTGCACGTGGGCGAATGCCTCAGCAAGCTGCGCCGCGCCCAGCAGCAGCTGTGGCAGGAGCTCGGTCGCACCCCCACCATTGAGGAGCTGGCCGACCACACCGGCCTCAAGCCGCTGGACATCCGCGAAACCCTGTTCCGCGCCCAGCAACCGCTCAGCCTCGATGGCAACCCCGCCGGCGACGACGACGCCAACCTGCTCGATCGCATCGCCTGCGGTGCCAGCGCCCCGGCCGAGCAGGTGACCCGCCACCACCTGGTGGAAGACCTGGAGCAGGTGCTGGCGGAACTGCCCAGCCAGGAGGCCGAACTGCTGCGGCTCCGCTACGGCATCAACCAGGAGGCACCGATGCCCCTCAGCGCCGTGGCCCGCAGCATGGGCGTGACCCGCGACACGGCCCGGGGCATCGAACGGCGCGCCAACGCCGCCATCCGCGATCGCTCGCTGCACGTGATCGACTACCTGGAGGCGTGATTGATGGCCAAACGGCAACCATCGCGCCGCCGCTCGAGGCTGGCGGCCCTCGGCCTCGTGCTGCCCATGGGGCTGATGGGCCTTCCCGGGGCTGCCGACGCAGCCCCAGCCCTGCCCTTCACTCCGGCACCAAAGGCGTTTGAGCAGTGGCTCAACAGCCAGCGCAACTGGCCCCATGGCCAGCGACTGCGCTTCCAAGGCCTGGCCCAATGCCTCGACCAAACCACCCGCCACTCCCCCTACCGCACGCCGGTGTACACCTGCCTGGCCGGGGAGGTGCACCTCAGCGGCGGCGGCCGGCCCGATCAACGCTGCCCATTGCAACGGGTGAGTTACTTTCCCAACATGAAACGGGTGCGTTACTGGACGGCCCAATGCCAACCCGCCGGCTGAGCGGCCCCCCATGAGCTGGCATCCGCACCTCTGGCACCCCACCACCCAGGTGGCGGTGGCCCCGGAGCCGCTTCAGGTGGTGGGGGCCCAGGGCTGTGTGCTGGAGCTCAGCGACGGCCGCCGGCTGATCGACGCCATCAGCAGCTGGTGGGTCACCCTGCACGGCCATGGCGAACCCAGCATCGCCGCCGCCATCGGCCGCCAGGCGCACCAGCTGGAGCAGGTGATCTTCGCCAACTTCAGCCACCCCCCCGCCGAACAACTGGCCACACGGCTCAGCGCCCTCACCGGCCTGGAGCGCCTCTTCTTTTCCGACAACGGCTCCACCGCCGTGGAGGTGGCCCTCAAAATCGCCTGGCAGTGGTGGCGCAACCAGGGCAGCGACCGGCGCCAATTGATCGCCTTCGAAGGCGCGTACCACGGCGACACCTTCGGAGCCATGGCCCTGGGGGATCGCTCCATCTTCACGGCCCCCTACGACGGGTTGCTGTTTGATGTAGCGCGCATCCCGTGGCCCCACACCCACTGGGGCGACGACGACCTCGAGCAGCGGGAGGCCGAGGCCCTGCGGGCGCTGGATCAAGCCCTGCACACCCCCACCGCGGCCCTGATCGTGGAACCCCTGATCCAGGGGGCCTCGGGCATGCGTCTGGTGCGGGCGGGCTTCCTGCGGGCGGTGCAAGAGCGCCTACGGGCCAGCGGTGCCCTGCTGATTGCCGATGAGGTGATGACGGGCTTTGGCCGCACCGGCGCCCTGTTCGCCAGCCAGCGGGCCCAACTGCAGCCGGATCTGATCGCCCTCTCCAAGGGGCTCACCGGCGGTTTTCTGCCGATGGGGGTGACCCTGGCCAGCGAACGGCTCTACCGGGGCTTCATCAGCGACACCCCCAGCCACACCTTTTTTCACGGCCACAGCTTCACCGCCAATCCCCTGGGCTGCGCCGCGGCCCTGGCCAGCCTCGATCTGCTGCAGCACAACCCTGAGCGCTACCAGCAGTTCGAGGCGCGGCACCGCCCCCTGCTCGAGCAGCTCAGCGCCCACCCACTGGTGAAGCGGGTGCGCTGCCTGGGCACCATGGCGGCCTTCGAGCTGGAGGCGGGCAGCACCAGCTACCTCAACCCGGTGGGGCGAGAGGTGCAGCGGCTCTGCCTGGAGCAGGGGGTGTTCCTGCGCCCCCTGGGCAACGTGGTGTATCTGCTGCCGCCGCTGGGGATCAGCGAGGCGCAGCTGCAGCGCTGCTACGACGCCCTCCAGGCGGCGCTGGAGCAGCTGGCGCAATAAGAAGCATGTAGTTGTCGCATCTGAGACCAGGTGCGCGACGGGCATTGCGGAGCCTGGCGTCGCTTCCATCGGCTTGCCATGGCCACCGCCTTCAGCAACCCTCGCCTGCTGAGCTTCAGCGATCACGGCGCCCCCTACCGGGGCCATTGGGTGATCTACGCCTCTAGCCAGGCCGAAGGCTATGCCGCCTGCCATGAGATGCGCGAGCAGGGCCACGGGCTGCAGGTGGTGGAGCAGCGCCAGCTGCCCAACGCCCTCGAGGCCCGGCGCTTCAGCACCCACTTGATCCTGCACGGCTGGACGCCGGATGAGGTGTGGAGCGACCAGGGTTACAGCCTGCTGGGGGCCGGATGAGCAACCCCTCCCGGACCACCACAACGGAGAGCCCAGCGGCCGAAATCGTGGAGGAGCACCGCCAGGGCACCCCGCTGCGCCCACAACAGCCCACCGTGATCCGCATCGTGCGCCGCAGCGATCAGCAGAACTGGCGCACCTACCGCACCGATTGCTACTGAGGCTGAATCGCGGGACTGATGCTCGCTACCAGCAAAAACATCACGCTGGCGAACCCCAATGTTGCAGTGTTGCAACCACACCGCCTTTGCAGCGCAGATGTGCCTTGACGCATGGCATCCATCCGGTAAAAAAGCGCTCAGACACAGGAACCTTCGCCATGCCGGATACCTTTGCCCTGTTTCTGGCCATCGGCATCATTGGCACCTCCGTGGCCCTGGCCACCGCGATCCTGTTTGACGACTCGCGCACCAAACAACGCTCCATTGAGCACTACCGCAACCTCGAACGGCAACGGGCTCA
>JBEBCX010000212.1:0-3128 GCA_041157425.1 Cyanobacteriota bacterium
TAGCTGATGGCCACGATCACCATCAGGGCCACGATCAGCCCGGTGATCGGCAGGGTGTAGGCCAGGCCGGCGGCACCGGCCATGCCCAGCACCAGCACGATCTCCTGGGTGGCGTAGGCCACCGAAGAGAGGGCATCGGAGCTGAGGATCGCCAGGGCCTCGGCATTGTTGAGCCGCTCCTCGGCGTGGGCGCTGGTGGGCAGCGGTGCCCCCACCAGCGCCGCCTTGAAGCGGTCCAACCGCAACCTGGGCATCGCTGCAGGGCCGTTGCTGATCAAGCAAAACGCTACCCGTCACCCGGGCGGAGCTCCCTAGCCTGAAGGGTTGTACGTGCTGAGCCCATGGCGCCGAGGTCCCTGCACCCCGTCCGCTGCGCCGGAGCGGCGCTGCTGGCCCTGCTGGCCATCAGCAGCTGCCGCGCACCCGACCCCAAGGCCCTGCAGAAGCTGGCCTGTGAACAGGCCGCCGCCAACCTCGACCTGCAGTCGCTGAGCCAGATGGACGCGCTGCGCAAGGCCCTGGGGGTGGCACCGGATGTGGATCCGATCAGCGCCTGCAAGGCCCTGGGGGCCCGCATGGACCCAGAGGCCCCTGCCGAGCCGGCCGAAGCCGAACAAACTGAGGGCCAGCGCTAGCGCCCGCCGGAGGCACCCCCCTGCAATCCCCCAGCGTTCTCACCACCCTGCTGATCCTGCTGGTGGGGCTGGCCCTGGCCCGCCTCAGCGCCGGCCGCCTGGCCCGCTGGGCGGTGCCGGCGATTGTGGTGGAGCTGCTGATCGGCTTTCTGCTGGGCAACACGCTGCTGCCCTTTGCCGCCATTGAGCCGGTGAGCGGCCTCACGGAGCTGGGGGTGCTGACGCTGTTTTTCCAGGTGGGCCTGGAGGTGCGCGCCGATCTGTTGGCCTCCCGCCGCGGCACGATCCTGCGGCTGGTGGCCCTGAGCTGCCTGGCGCCGCTGCTGGGCTACGGGCCGCTGGTGGCGGTGTTCGGCATGGCACCGGCCACGGCGCTGCTCTGCCTGGCCTGTGTGGCGGCCACGGGCACGGGCGTGACCCTGCGGCTGCTGGCCCAGCGTGGTGCCCTGCGCACCCCCTCCGGCCGGCTGCTGGTGGGGGTGTCGGTGCTGGACGACCTGCCCGCCATCGGCCTGCTGAGCCTCTCGGTGGCCCTGGGGGGCAGCGGCTGGAACCAGGGGCCCGGGTGGCCGGGCATGGCCCTGGGGCTGGCGGCGGCGGGCCTCAGCCTGCTGGTGGCGGGCTGGTGGCGGCGGCGCGGTGGCGACGCACCCCAAAGCCCCCTGGCGGTGCTGACCCTGCTGATCGGCTCCGCCTGGATCGGCGAGGTGAGCGGCCTCACCTCCCTGCTCGGCGCCCTGTGGGGAGGCGTGCTGCTCAACCGCCTGCACCCGGAACCGCAACGGCTGGGGGGCCTGCTCAGCGTGCTCTCGGAGGTGTTCCTGCCCCTCTACTTCATCAGCGTGGGCATGCGCATCGAGGCGGCCAGCCTGCTGCAGAGCCAGGCCTGGGGGCTGGCGCTGCTGCTGCTCCTGCTGGCGGTGGCCTCGAAGCTGCTCTGCGGCCTGGGGGTGAGCGCCGCCGATCGCCGCGCCGGCATCGACCGCTGGCAGGTGGTCTACGGCCTGATGCCCCGGGGCCTGCCGGGGTTGGTGTTTGCCAGCACCGCCCTGGCGGCGGGGGTGATCAATGGGGTGCAGTTTTCGGCCCTGGTGCTGATGGTGAGCTGCACCACGGTGGTGGGGCTGTTGCTGCTGGAGCGGCGGCTGCAGCAGCAACAAAAAACCCCCGGCGCGAACGCCGGGGGTTGATCGCCTCAGGGGCAGCGGGCCTCAGAGGACCTCAGAGGGCCGCGTTGCCGCGGTCGCCGGTGCGGATGCGCACCACCTCTTCCACCGGGGTGATGAAGATCTTGCCGTCGCCGATTTCACCGGTGCGCGCAGCCTCGGTGATCGCGGTGATGGCGGCTTCCACCTTGTCGTCGGCAACAACGGTGGTGATCCGCATCTTGGAGAGGAAATCCACCGTGAACTCATTGCCGCGGTAGATCTCCACCTGCCCCTTCTGGCGGCCGAAACCGCGCACGTCGTTGATGGTCATGCCCACCACGTCGATGGCCACGAGGGCGGCCTTGACGGCGTCCAACTTGCCTGGACGCACAACAGCTGTGATCTGTTTCATGGCAGTGCCCTATCAGTAGGTCATCGGGTCGTAGGCCTCTTCGCCGTGGGCGACGAAGTCGAGACCACGCTCTTCCTCTTCAGGGGTGACCCGCAGGCCCACCACGGCACCCACGATCCAGAGGATCACGGCCGTGCCGACACCCACGAAGCCGTAGCTGATCAGCACCGCTTTCACGTGGGCCACGAACAGGGCGCCGTTGCCACCGGCGGCCAGGATCTCAGCCGATTTGGGGAAGTAATCGGCGGGCACCAGGGCCGGAGCGGCCAGGGCACCGGTGAGCAGAGCCCCCACGGTGCCGCCCACGCCGTGCACGGCATAGGCATCGAGGGAGTCGTCGAATTGGATCGCCGCCTTCACCTGCACGGCGATGTAGCAGGCGGTGGCCGTGACCACACCGATCAGCAGGGCCTGGGGCATGTAGACGAAGCCGGCGGCGGGGGTGATCCCCACCAGGCCAGCCACGGCGCCGGTGGCGGCACCCACGGCGGTGGGCTTGCCATCGCGGAACCACTCGATCAGGCACCAGGTGAGCAGAGCACCGGAGGCCGACAGGGTGGTGGTGAGGAAGGAGAAGCCAGCGCCCTTGGCGGCGAAGTAGCTGGCGCCGTTGAAGCCGAACCAGCCAAACCACAGCAGGCCAGCGCCGAGAAGGACGTACATCGAGTTGTGGGGGAGCAGGGCCTGGCGGCCATAGTCCCGCCGCGCGCCTACCACCAGGGCGGCGGCCAGGGCAGAGAATCCTGACGCCATCTCCACCGGGATTCCGCCGGCAAAGTCGAGCGTTCCCTGCGCCTGGAGCCAGCCTCCACCGAAGGCCCAGTGGGCCAGGACGGCGTAGACCAGGACCGACCAGAGCGTGGCGAACAGCAGGAAGGGGCCGAAGCGGGGGTAATCCAAGCCCAGCAGCCAGGGGCCCGCCTCGGCCGGCTG
>JBEBCX010000213.1:0-3453 GCA_041157425.1 Cyanobacteriota bacterium
CAGCCACGGCAATTCCAACAAGGACTACCGCCGCCAAGGGGAGGTGGCCGGCCAGGTGGCGGAGCAGCTGCGCTCCGGCAGCCGCCATGTGATGGGCGTGATGATTGAGAGCCACCTGGTGGCGGGCAACCAGAAGATTCCCGCCGATCTCAGCCAGCTCACCTACGGCCAGAGCATCACCGATGCCTGCATCGATCTGGGCACCACCCGGGAGCTGCTGCAGGAGCTGGCTGGTGCCGTGGCCAGTGCCCAAAGCCAGGCGGTGGCGTTGGTTTGAGGGTTCAAAACTGATGCTTAGCACTCGCAAGATGCGAGTGCTAAGTGCAGCGTTGATCACAAAGGTTTGCTGTGAACGGTGCACCCATGGGGGCGGCGTACGTTGTTCTCAGGCATCCCTGGGGGTTGTGATGGCATCACGCATCACCTACTTGCAGTTCTGTGGGGTTTCCGATCCACTGCAGCTGTTTTATCTGGAGCAGCGCAGTGTGGAGGTGCCCGGCCCGGTGTTCACCGGGCTGCGGCCGTTTCAGCTGGACGGCCTGATGGCCTGGGCCCTCGACAGTGCCCGCTGCCGCGGTTGGGACCTGGAGCGCATCCAGGCCACCGTGATGGACGTGTGGCTGGAGCGGGCGGAGGCGATCCGCCAATGGCAACTGCGCCTGCAGCAGGAACCGGCCGATCGCCTGTTGGTGGCGGGCCTGGGCACCCAGCACGACTGGGAGCAGCGCTGCGAGGCGATGTTGCGGGCTTGAGCGGTGTTTAGGCGCTCCAGTGGTGCCAGAGCACACCCGTGACCACCGGCACGCTCAGGTTGTCCACCCCAAGAACGCTCCACTGCTCCAGCGCCGTGGCCAGCAGCGCCAACCCCAGGCATTGGGCGGGGCTGGGGGCCGGTTGGCCGCTGGCCGTCGCCAGGGCGGTGAGCAGCAGCAGCACCGCGAAGCCGACCAGCAGCATGCAGCCCGTGCCGGCGAGGGATTTGGTCTGCCCCCAGAGCTGCCAGCGCCGTGAGGGCAGGGCCGGCCCCACCAGACCGGCGAGGCCATCCCCGAAGGCCATCACCAGCACCCCGGCGGCCACCGCCAGGGGCTGTTGCGGCCAGAACAGCGCCAGCAGCAGGCTGATGGAGGCGCCGTAGGCCACGGTGCCGTAGCTGTGGCGGCCCACGTCTTCCACGGCGGGCAGCAGCTGAAAACGGTGGTTGAGGGCCGTGGCTGCGGTCACCAGAAGCGCCAGCGGCAGGGCCAACCCGCGGCCGATGCCGAAGCCCCAGGCCAACAGCACCACAGGTCCGGTGCCGATGTGCACCAGCTTGCGGCTCCACTCCCGCTGTTGCGGCCAGCGATGGCGCACCACCAGAGCCATGGCCAGCACCATGGCGAGCCAGGCTGCGACGATGACCGGGCCCATGGCGGCCTGTGGGCTCAGGCGGCCTGTTGGTAGTTGGTCATCAGGCGCAGCTTGAGCAGCGCCTTGGATTCCAGCTGCCGCACCCGCTCGCGCGACACATTGATCTGGCGGCCGATCTCCGCCAGCGTGAGGGGCTCCTGGCCCGCCAGGCCAAAGCGCAGCTCGATGATGCGCCGCTCGCGCTCATTCAGCTGCGACAGCCAGGTGCCGAGGTGCTCCTTCTGCAGGCTGCGATCCATGCCATCCATGGATTCGTTGCTGTTGGGGTCGGCGATCAGTTCGCCAAGGGTGCTGCGGTCGTCGTCGCCGCGGGCGTGGGCGTCGAGGGAGGCGCAGGGGGCGCTCTGGGCGATCAGCTCTTCGAGTTCATCGGGCGTCATGCCCATGGCATGGGCCATTTCGAGGCGATTGGGTTGGCGCCCGAAGCGATGGGAGAGTTCGCGGGTGATACGCCGCATCTTGGAGAGCTTTTCGCTCACATGGATCGGCAGGCGGATGGTGCGGGCGCTGTTGTCGATCGCGCGCGTCATGCCTTGGCGAATCCACCAGTAGGCGTAGGTGGAAAACTTGTAGCCCATGGCGGGGTCGAACTTGTCGACCGCCCGCTCCAGGCCGATGGCCCCCTCCTGCACCAGGTCGAGCAGTTCGAGGCCCTGGTTTTGGTATTTCTTGGCCACGCTCACCACCAGCCGCAGGTTGGCCGCCATCATGCGATCGCGGGCCCGGGTGCCCATGCGGATTTGGTGTTTTTGGCGGGGTGTGAGTTGTTCGGCCGGCAGGGCCTGCAGGCGCTTCATGGCCTGCACGTGGTGGGCCAGCTCGATCTCCTCAGCGGGGGTGAGCAGCGGCACGCGGCCGATGTTGCTCAGGTACCAACCGATCGAATCAGCACTGAGGCGACCACCCTGTTTGGATGCGCCGTTTCGGACTGTTGATCTGTTGTCGTTTCGCACGGATGCGCGGGCTTCGGAGGATTCCATTGGGGCTGCGATCCTGGCGGCTTGAGTGGATGCGGTGGAGCGAGATGTTGCGGGCAGCTCAGGGGATGTGGAGTGGTGAGGAGTGCCCATGCCCTCGGCTCCGGAAATGGTTGGCCGGAATGTAGCACTACAGCCATCAAGAGAACACGGCGAATTGGAAGACTTGCCGCACTCTTTCCGTTCGATTTTCTTAGCTTTTGTAGTGGCCGTTACGGCGCTTCGTCGCCGTTGTTCAATCCATGCCTCCAGCCGTCGATCAGGGTGGCCTGAACGGCGATGCTGTCGTCCTCTGGAATGCGCCGGCTGAAACTGCCGTCAGGCTGCATGT
The DNA here is from genome assembly GCA_041157425.1 of Cyanobacteriota bacterium. Taxonomy (GTDB): domain Bacteria; phylum Cyanobacteriota; class Cyanobacteriia; order PCC-6307; family Cyanobiaceae; genus Vulcanococcus. The sequence continues at coordinate 2,719 of JBEBCX010000213.1, forward strand.
CCCAGGCGGTGCTGTTGTCGCTGAGGTAGGTGTTGATCAACCGCAGCAGCCGGCCTTGCAGATCCGGTGCATCGATCGGCACCACCGCCTCCACGCGGCGGTCGAGGTTGCGGGCCATCCAATCGGCGCTGCCGATGTAGATCTCATCGTCGCCACCATTGGCGAACCAGAACAGGCGTGAGTGCTCGAGGAAGCGGCCGATCACGCTGCAGACGCGGATGTTGTCGCTGATGCCCTCTAGGCCAGGCCGCAGGCTGCACATGCCGCGCACCACCAGGTCGATCTGCACGCCGGCCTGGGAGGCCTCGTAGAGCAGGGCGATGATGGCTGGATCCACCAGGGCATTCATCTTGGCCTTGATGGCGGCGGGCCGGCCGGCGCGGGCGTGTTCGGTTTCGCGGTGGATCAGCTCCTGCATGCGGTGCCGCAGCGTCACCGGTGCCACCAGCAGCTTGCGGAAGTTCTGCTGTTTGGAGAAACCGGTGAGGTAGTTGAACAGTTCCGCCAGGTCCTGGCCCAGGTCGGGGCGGGCGGAGAGCAGGCCGAGATCGGTGTAGAGCTGAGCGGTGCGGGAGTTGTAGTTGCCGGTGGCGATGTGGCAGTAGCTGCGCAGGATCTCCTTTTCCTTGCGCACCACCAGGGCGATTTTGGTGTGGGTTTTGAGGCCGATCACGCCGTACACCACGTGCACGCCGGAGCGCTCCAGTTGGCGGGCCCACTGGATGTTGTTGTCTT
>JBEBCX010000214.1:0-3125 GCA_041157425.1 Cyanobacteriota bacterium
TTCCGCGCCGCCTACGAAAACCGCTACACCTGGGATCCGGGCTTTGGCGGCTACAGCGGCCGCTGCGTGTGGGAGCAGGGCGACCAGCGGGCCGAGGGCCGCTTCCAGGTGGGCGCTGACCTCAAGGCCCAGGTGGAGGGCATCGATACCGAAGAGATTCACAAGGCCGTGGCCTCGCAGCTGTGGGAGGTGGCGATCCACCGGGTGCGCCGCAGTTTTGAGCAGACCCACGGCGAGAACACCTTCACCGCCGGTGACACCGATGCGGTGGGTACTGAGGTGATCGTGGGCGGCAAGAACACGGGCGACCGCTACCGCATCAAGGACGCCGTGGTGACGATGGTGCACCGCCACATCCACGGCACCGTGGTGACGATCTTCACCGAGAGCACCACCGACACCGGCCGCGGCTACCTCAGCCGCAGCTACACCAGCCAGTACGCCGACCCCGCCACGGGTGCCGCCCGCGGCGGCCTCAGCCGCTTCACCGACACCTTCGTGCCCCTGGCTGGCGACGGCCCCTGGGTGCTGAGCGAGCGGGTGGTGGAAACCGAGGCCTTTGGCGACACCCCCGCCGGCCGCCAGGTGTTCCGCTTCGAGGATCTGCAGCCCCTGGGCTGAGGCCGCGGCATGCTGGTGGAACCAGGTGCCGCCATGGCCCAGTCTTCTGAATTGGCAACCACCTCGGTGGTGATTGGAGAATCCCAGCTGCAACAGATGGCGGCTGAGATTCGGGGGCTGATCCCTGCTGCTGAGGTGCGCCTGTTTGGCTCGCGGGCCCGGGGCGATGCCAGGCCCGATTCCGATGTGGATCTGATGATCACCGTGGACGATGACTGGTACGGCGGTCACAACCGCTTCGACACCTTGGGCACCCTTTGGAACCGGCTCGCCCACCACCGGGTCCCCGTGGATCTGTTGCTGTATCCCCGCAGCACCGTGGAGGAGCGGCGTCAGTGGAGTAGCCACGTGATCGCCATCGCCCATCGCGAAGGGCGGGTGCTCTGTGGCCAATCCTGAGGCGGCCGCGCTGCTGCGCATTGCCTGGCGGGATTTGCGGGCTGCAGAGCGTCTTCAGGACCCCGCCATCGATGAAGCCAGCTGGGGTTTCTTTGTGCAGCAGGCCGTGGAGAAGGCCCTCAAGGCTTGGCTGTTGCTCATGGCGGAGTCGCCACCGCCCATTCACAACCTCACCGTTTTGTTTCGGCGCATCGCGGATCGCCAAGGAGCTGTGGATCCATTCCTCTCCCTGGAGGCGTTCACTGATTTTGCTGTGCAATTTCGCTACGACGATCAACTGGAGCCGATGGGATTGGATCGGCTTGCCTGGCAGCAAAGGGCCACCGCCCTCGTGCGGCATGTGGACGCGTTGATGCACGACAACGGCTAAGTGTCCTTGCCCTAAGCCTCGAGGGTGCAGTTCACCGCCAGCTCAAAGGGCACGCAGCTGTTGGGCAGCGCCAGCAGGTGGCTGGTGAGGGCGGCCAGGTCGTCGGGTTGGGTCATCTCCGTTTTGGGCAGCGATGACACGCCTGCGGCCATGTCGGTGTTGACCCAGCTGGGGCACACGGCGGTGACGCGGATGCCCTGCTCCCAGCCCTCGTTGCGCATGGTTTGGCACAGGCCCATGAGGGCGAATTTGCTGGCGGTGTAGCCCGCCAGCCGCCCCTTGGAGCGTTTGCCGCTCATCGACACCAGCACCACGATCCGGCCCGCGCCGTGGGCCGCCAGCTGCGGCCAGGCCGCCCGCACCAGCCGCCAGGGCCCCAGCACATTCACCTGCCACAGCTGCTCGATCTCCGGCTCCTGGCCCGCCTCGTAGAGCAGCCCCACCCGTGAAAACTGGCCGGCGCTGGCGATCACGCTGTCGATGGCGCCAAAGCGGGCCACGCAGGCGGCTACCCAGGCGTCGGCCCCGTCGGGATCACCGGCGTCGTAGGGGTGCACGTGCAGCTGCGGATGGCGATCCGGGTCGAGCGCGGTGCCGCGCAGGGCCTGCGGGTCGCGCACCCCCAGGCTGAGGCGGTGCCCCTCCGCCAGCAGGCGCTCGGCAATGGCCCGGCCGATGCCGCGGCTGGCGCCGCTGATCAACACCGTGCGGGGTTGTTCGCCGCTGGGCCGCATCGCTGGCATCAGTTGGGCATCGTCACGAACTCTTCGGCCACGCTGGGGTGCAGCGCCATGGTGCGGTCGAAGTCGGCCTTGGTGGCGCCCATGCCGATGGCGATGGCGGCCATCTGGATGATCTCAGCGGCATGTTCACCCACCATGTGGCACCCGAGCACGCGGCCGCTTGCCTGGTCCACGATCAGCTTGAGCAGCACCTTGGGGTCGCGGGCCGGCAGGGCCTGGCTCATGGGGCGGAAGCGGGCGCGGTGCACCCGGATGGCCTCGGCGCCATGGCGTTCGATCGCCTGCTCTTCGGTGAGCCCCACGCCGGAGAGCTCCGGCTGCGAAAACACGGCGCTGGCCACCAGGGTGTGGTCCACCTGCCGCGGTTTGCCGCCCCAGATGCTGTCCGCCAGGGCGCGTCCCTCGTCGATGGCCACGGGGGTGAGGTTGATGCGGTCGGTGACGTCTCCCACCGCGTAGATGTGCGGCACGTTGGTGCGCTGATCGGCATCCACCGGGATGCGATGGCCCTCCACCGCCACCCCGGCGGCCTCCAGGTTGAGCCCTTCTAGAAACGGCCGGCGGCCGGTGGCCAGCAGCACGCCGTTGCAACCGATTCGCTCGCCGCCTTCGGTGATCAAAGTGAGGTCGCCGGGCTGGCCTTCGATGGCCGCCGGGCTGTGGGCCAGGCGGATGTCGATGCCGTCGGCCTGCATCGCCTCCTGCACCGCCCGGGCCGACTCCAGATCAAAGCCCCGCAGCAGGTGATCGCCGCGCACCAGCTGGGTCACCGCCACCCCAAGGCCGTTGAGGATGCACGCAAATTCGCAGGCGATGAAGCCGGCGCCCACCACCACCACCCGCTGCGGGAAGCGCTCCAGCTCGAACAGGTCGTCGCTCACCCAGCCCAGCTCCGCACCCGGGATGGGCGGGCGGTGGGGCCGGCCCCCCACGGCGATCAGGATGCGCTCGGCCTGCAGCCGCCGCTGCTCCTGGCCGCTGGCGTCGTGCAC
>JBEBCX010000215.1:0-3868 GCA_041157425.1 Cyanobacteriota bacterium
TCCCGCTCGGACCTCACCGCGGCCGTGAGCGGCACCTTCTCCGGGCCGCCGGGGGTGGAGAGCAAGCTCGACTGGTCGATCAGCGCCGAGATCCTCAGCAGCTCCGGCAACTCCGCCCGGCTGTAGCGATGGCCAGCCCCTCCACCTCCAGCCACACCACGGCAGCGGAGCTGGAGCAGCGGCTGCAGCGGGCCGGCATCGCGCTCACCATGGGTGGGGAGCCCACCCTGGTGCCCATCGATCCCCAGGGGGCCGAGTGGAGCGTGGCGGCCGACGGCCCCACCAAGCTGCGGGTGGCCCGGGCCCTGGCGGCGGAGCTGCAGCGGCGCGCCTGGCCCGGCAGTTTGCTGCTGTTCTGCCCCGGCAAGCGCTACGACGGCGAGGTGAATCCCCGCTGGGCCCTGCGGCTGATCACCGGCCGCGACGGCCAGCCGCTGCTGCCCTGGCCCGATCGCCCTGGGGCACCACTGCCCACAGCCAGCGAGGCCCTGGCGCTGCTGGAGGCCATCGGCAGCGCCCTGGGCTGCCCGGTGCAGCCGTTGCCCCTGCGGGATCCCCTGGCGCCCGAGCGGCGGGTGTGGGCCCTGCCCCTGAGCTGCGAGCAGGGCAACTGGCGTTCGGTGGCCTGGCCCCTGGCCGACGAGCTGCGGCAGCTCAGCGGCGCCCCGGGCCCGGCGGGCCTGCGGCTGCCCCTGGAGCACTTCCCCGAGGGGGCCCTGCGGCAGGTGCTCACCCTGGAACTGGATCCCGACGGCTGGGGGCTGTTTCTGCCGCCCCTGGAGCGCCAGCCCCTGGAGGAGCTGCTGGGGTTGGTCAGCACCCACAGCCAGGCCTGGCGGCCGGCGGAGCTGAGCGGCCTGCTGCCGGTGGATGCCGGCGACCATTGGCGCGTGCTGGGGCTCACCGCCGATCCCGGCGTGCTGGAGATCAACCTGCCGGTGTGCCACAGCTGGCAGGAGTACGCCGGCTGGATGGAGCTGCTGGAGCAGGCCGGAGCGGCGGTGGGGCTGCGCAGCTGGAAACAGCAGGGGGATCGCACCGAGGGCACCGGCGGTGGCAACCACCTGTTGCTGGGGGGCCCCAACCTGGAGCAGCACCCCTTCTTCAGCCGGCCCGCCTGGCTGGTGGCGGTGCTGCGCTACTGGCAGCACCACCCCTGCCTGGCCTATCTGTTCAGCGGCCGCAGCGTGGGCCCGGCCTCGCAGGCACCCCGACCCGATGAGGGCAGCGCCGCCCTGCTGGATCTGGAGCTGGCGCACCGCACCCTGGCCCAGCTGCCCCCTGGGGATCAGCGGGTGGCGATCGGCGAAACCCTGCGCCATCTCCACGCCGACCGCAGCGGCAACACCCACCGCAGCGAGATCAGCCTCGACAAGTTCTGGAACCCCGCCTGGACCGCCGGCTGCCAGGGGCTGCTGGAATTCCGGGCCCTGGAATCGATGCCGGATCACCGCTGGAGCAGCGCCGTGGCCCTGCTGTTCCGGGCCCTGGTGGTGCGCTTGCTGGATGAGACACACCACCCCAGCGGCCTGCGCGCCTGGGGGGATCGGCTGCACGACCGGGCCCTGCTGCCCAGCCAGCTTTGGGCAGATCTGGAGCTGGTGCTGGCCGACCTGGCGGCGGCCGGGCTGCCGCTGGATCCCGAGCCATTTCGGGCCATCTGGGCCTGGCGCTTCCCGCGGCTGCTGCACTGGAAGCAGGGCCCAGCGGAGCTGAGCATCCACCAGGCGCTGGAGCCCTGGCCGCTGCTGTGCGACACGCCGGTGGAGGGGGGCAGCACCAGCCGCTTTGTGGACAGCTCGCTGCGGCGCTTCGAACTGATCGGCTCGGCGGCTCTGCGGCAGCGCTATGGCCTGCGGCTGCAGGGGCGGCCCCTGCGGTGGCCCGCCGATCCCGGGCAACCGCTGGCGGTGCGCTACCGCCAGGAGGCCCTGTTCCCCTGCCTGCACCCCTGCCTGCCGGTGCACGCGCCGCTCAACCTGGAGCTGCTGGATGGCGACCAGCCGGTGGCCCGCTGGCGGCTGCACAACGAGCCCGCAGGTTTTGAGCTGCTCACGCAACTCGGGCCCGAACCTGCCGCGGAGCCGCTGCAGACAGCGGCGCTCCAAGCCGCTGGGGAGCATTGCAGCACAGTGGATCTGCGCCTTTAAAGCGGCTCAAATCGAAAGCAATCCGGCAGCCCGGTTCAGCATTGCTTCAACAGGCTCAAGATTGTTTGCGTGGGCAAAGGCACACAGGCCAGGGGCCCAGCAACGGGCGTAGAACCGATTCAGTACGGAGCGAAGTCCATGGGCGGTCAGCTTCATCTGGTGGGCATCACGGGGGATGGTTGCCGGATCGCCCGGGACGGCGCCGGGGGCTACGTGGTGAACCACGAGCAGGCCGATGGGGCCTGGGAACGCGTGGCCAACCTGCCCGCGGCCTACGCCGTGTGCGAGCGCTTCAACCAGCGCGACACCATGGCCCTGCCCCGCTGGCGCCAGCAGGCCTGAAGCACCCGCCGGGGCCTACCAGCTCACGCCGTGCAGCTTCGGCAGCGGCGCTGTTTTGAAGGTGGTGGCAAACAGCCGCGGAATCAGGCGGCTGTTGTACACGCGGAATTCGCGCACCACGCTGGCGCCCTGCTCACGCACCGCCTGGTTGAGCACCACCGAGCCGTCGGGATCGGACACGGAACGGTGGAAGGTGCCGGGGGGGATGCGCAGGATGTCGCCGCCGGTGTCGAGCCGAACGATGTGGTACGGGTAATTCCAGCCGAAGTTCACCAGGTAGAAGGTGCGGCCGCCGTGGAGGGCCAGCAGGTTGTCCTCCTGGTGGGGGTGCAGATAAAACTGCCAGGCGCCGGTCTTCTCCTCATCGGGGGGGCTGACGGCCGGGCCGGAGTGGATCACCAGGTCGCGGGCGTTGGACTCGGCGACCGTGATGTCGAAGAAACGAACGGCGGGGGTATCGCGGAACTTCTCGTAGGGAATCAGCTCAAACATCGGAGCCCGGCCACCGGGCTCCTGGGATCGGCTTTCGTGCTGCAGGGCGTCCTGCTGAATGGGGAGGGTGGCCATGGCAAGGGCTGGCCCCAAAGGGCCGGAGGAATGGGCCAATGAACCGCATCACCCCGCGCGGCCAGTGATTCAGGTGGCTTGGCAATCGGTAGCGAGGGCTACGGCTCCGGCGCTCCCGGCAGGGGGATCGGCATCTCCACCGCGGCCGGTTCGGGGGCACAGCTGATCACCCGCTGATTCACCACCTCGCCAATCACCACGATGGAGGGGGAGGCCAGCGCCGCCTGGCACACCGCCTGAGCAAGGCCCTGGAGCTCGGCGATCACGAAGCGCTGGCCCCGCACGGTGCCCTGTTGAACAGCCGCCGCCGGGGTGGAGGGGTCGAGGCCACCGGCCATCAGCTCCTCGCAAATGTGGGCCAGGTTGTGCAGGCCCATGTAAATCACCAGGCCATCGCTGCTGCGGGCCAGGCCCCGCCAATCGACGCCAGGGCGCCGTTTGTCGATCTCCTCATGGCCGGTGACGAAGGTCACGGAGCTGCCGGCGCGCCGATGGGTCACCGGGATCCCGAGATAGGCCGGCGCCGCGATCCCGGCGGTGACCCCTGGGACCACCTGCACCGGAACACCATGGCGCTCCAGGTGGGCCGCCTCCTCACCACCACGACCGAACAGAAACGGATCCCCCCCTTTGAGCCGCACGATGGTGCGATGGCGGGCCGCCAACTCCACCAACACCGCATTGGTGGAGGGCTGGGGCACCGAGTGATGGCCGCGGCGCTTGCCCACGAAATGGCGTTCCGCTCCCGATGGCACCAGGTTCAACACCTCATGGGGCACCAGGGAGTCGTAGACCAGCGCATCGCACTG
>JBEBCX010000216.1:0-3115 GCA_041157425.1 Cyanobacteriota bacterium
ACTTCCCCGAACTCCCCCTGGCCCAGGCAGCCACCCCGATCAAGCTCGATCCAGATGTGCTGGTGAAGGGTTTGCGCGCCACCCTGTTCGCCAGCAGTGGTGATGAAGCCAAGCAACTGCTCACCGGGGTGCACCTGGGGCTGGATGCCGAAGGCTTGGAATGTGCCGCCACTGACGGTCATCGCCTCGCAGTTCTGCGGCTGCAGAACAACGCTGAAGCTGAGGCCGATCTGGACGTCACGGTGCCAGCCCGTTCCCTACGGGAGCTGGAGCGTTTGCTCTCCAGCCGTGGCGCCGCTGACCCGGTGAGCTTGTTCTGCGATCGCGGCCAGGTGGTGTTCCAGTGGGCCGATCAGGTGCTCACCAGCCGCAGCCTGGATGGCACCTATCCCAATTACCGCCAGTTGATTCCCGAGAGCTTCAGCCGCAGCCTCAAACTGGATCGCAGGGGGCTGGTGGGTGCCCTTGAGCGGGTGGCGGTGTTGGCTGATCAGCACAACAACGTGGTGAAGCTCAGCAGCGATCCGGCGGCCGGCCAGTTGGCCATCAGCGCCGACGCTCAGGATGTGGGCAGCGGTTCTGAGTCCCTGGCCGCCGATGTCAGCGGTGATGCGATCCAGATCGCCTTCAACGTGCGCTACGTGCTCGAGGGCCTCAAGGCCATGGGCTCGGAGCGGGTTGAGCTGCGTTGCAATGCACCCACCACGCCTGTGGTGCTCGCCCCTCAGGATGATCCCGCCTTCACTTACCTGGTGATGCCGGTGCAGATCCGCCAGTGACCTTCCCCAGCGGCAGACTGGTTTCGTGAGCCTTCCTGAGCAGTTTCTTCTCAGCGACTTGCTGCGTCGGCGCGTGCGCTGTGATCAGGGCCTTGATCACGGCCCCGGTGCCGATGCCTGGATGCATCCGCCGGTGCACCGGCTGCTCGGTTGGATCAGTCGGCCATCCAATTTTGGAGACCGCCGCCAGGCCTGGCGACTCGATCAGCTGCGCGGCCTGGCGGAGCAGGAGCTCTTTGTGCAAGGGGATGGCTGTCCCACCGACCAAGCCACGGTGGATCGGCTGCCCACACTGATCGGTGCCACGCTGCTGGGGCGCGCTGGTCGCGTGCTCGGCGGCGTGGCTGATGCAGCCGTGGAGCTCAGAAGCGGCCGCATCCTGCATTACCTGGTGGCTCGCAGTGATCCGCGGCTGCCGGGCAGCAGCCGTTGGCGCCTCAGCCCCGAGCGCATCGTCGATCAGCAGCCCGGCCAGGTGATCACCGTCCTGGAGGGGCTCGATGATCTGCCCCTGGCCCGCGCCAGTGTGCGCCAGGAATGGCTGCGTCGCTCACGCCGCTGGCGCGACCAGATGCAGGAGGAAAGCGTTCGCCTGCGCGATCAGGTGCAGCAGGTGGGCGATCGCTTTGAGGAGCGCCTGGAGGGTTGGCTGGAGGAGGCCCCCTGGGATTCCGCTGAGGAGCCGGACCACGTGAAGGGCGCTGAAGCATGGGACGACTGGCCGGAGACGGAGTCCAGCAGCGGTGCCTGGAGCGATGCCGCCGACGGCGGTGCTGAGCGGCGGCGCCGCAAGACCGCTGAATCTGCGTCCTCTCGACGGGGCGATCCAGACCAGGATCCCTGGTTCTGAACCAGACACCGGCGGGCGCGCCGGACAGGGGTGAGTCGCTCGGCAAGACTGGTGACATTCAGCCCGCCCGAGAGTCCGTGGTCGCCGCTCCCGAGTACGCCGCCCCCGCTTATTCCGTTCCCGACGCCCTCAGGAAGGAGAACCTCAGCCAGGCCGACTACGACGAGATCTGCCGCCGCCTTGGCCGTGCCCCCAACCGGGCCGAGCTGGGCATGTTCGGGGTGATGTGGTCGGAGCATTGCTGCTACCGCAACTCCAGGCCGCTGCTGCAGGGCTTTCCCACCACCGGCCCGCGCATCCTGGTGGGTCCGGGCGAGAACGCCGGGGTGGTGGATCTGGGTGAGGGCCAGCGCCTGGCCTTCAAGATCGAGAGCCACAACCACCCCTCAGCGGTGGAGCCGTTTCAAGGGGCAGCCACCGGCGTGGGCGGCATCCTGCGCGACATCTTCACCATGGGTGCCCGGCCGATCGCCCTGCTCAACGCCCTGCGTTTCGGCCCGTTGGAGGACGAGCGCAACGTGGGCCTGATGGAGGGCGTGGTGGCCGGCATCGCCCACTACGGCAACTGCGTGGGCGTGCCCACCGTGGGCGGTGAGGTGGCGTTCGACCCCAGCTACTCCGGCAACCCGCTGGTGAACGCCATGGCCCTCGGGCTGATGGAAACCGAGCAGATCGTCTGCTCCGGTGCCGAGGGCGTGGGCTATCCCGTGGTGTACGTGGGCAGCACCACCGGCCGCGATGGCATGGGCGGCGCCAGCTTCGCCTCAGCTGAGCTCACCGCGGCCTCCCTGGATGATCGCCCCGCTGTGCAGGTGGGTGACCCCTTCCTGGAGAAGGGCCTGATCGAGGCCTGCCTCGAAGCGTTCCAGACCGGCGATGTGGTGGCTGCGCAGGACATGGGCGCCGCCGGCCTCACCTGCAGCTGTTCGGAGATGGCCGCCAAGGGCGGCCTGGGCATCGAACTCGATCTCGATCGCGTGCCCGCCCGCGAGGCCGGCATGACCCCCTATGAGTTCCTGCTCTCGGAATCCCAGGAGCGGATGCTGTTCGTGGTCAAGCCCGGCCGCGAGCAGGCGCTGATGGATCGCTTCACCCGCTGGGGCCTGCAGGCGGCCGTGGTGGGTCGCGTGCTGGAAGACAACATCGTGCGCGTGCTCCAGAACGGCGAGGTGGCCGCTGAGGTGCCCGCCAGCGCCCTGGCCGACGACACCCCGATCAACCGCCACGAGCTGATCAGTGCGCCCCCGGCGGAGATTCAGGCCCACTGGCGCTGGAGTGAGGCTGAGCTGCCCGTCGCCAGCACCACCGGCATCACCCCCGCAGCCGGCGCCCGCGGCGGCCAGCCCACCAGCTGGAACGAGGCCCTGCTCGAGCTGCTCGACGACCCCACCATCGCCTCCAAGCGCTGGGTGTACCGCCAGTACGACCACCAGGTGCAGGCCAACACCGTGGTGCCCCCCGGCGGCGCCGATGCGGCCGTGGTGCG
>JBEBCX010000217.1:0-3063 GCA_041157425.1 Cyanobacteriota bacterium
TGCTCAACGTGATCGCCAAGGCGCGCGAGTTGGGCTACATGCGTGCCCCCGATGATCTGTTTGTGCCCATCAAGCAGATCCGTGATCTGCCCGATCGCGAAACCCTGCTGCTGATGACCGGCAGCCAAGGGGAACCGCTGGCGGCCCTGAGCCGCATTTCCCGCGGTGAACATCCCCAGGTGCAGGTGAAAACCTCCGACACGATCATCTTCTCCGCCAGCCCCATCCCCGGTAACACCATTTCCGTGGTGAACACCATCGACCGGCTGATGATGCTCGGCGCGAAGGTTGTTTACGGCAAGGGCGAAGGCATCCACGTGTCCGGCCACGGCTTCCAGGAGGACCAGAAGCTGATGCTGGCCCTCACCAAGCCGAAGTACTTCGTGCCGGTGCACGGTGAGCACCGCATGCTCGTGTGCCACAGCAAGACCGCCCAGTCGATGGGCGTGCCCGCCGAAAACATCCTGATCATCGACAACGGCGATGTGGTGGAACTCACCGCCGATTCGATCGGCAAGGGTGAACCGGTGAAGGCCGGCATCGAGCTGTTGGATGCCTCCCGCAACGGCATCGTCGATGCCCGGGTGCTCAAGGAGCGCCAGCAACTGGCGGAGGACGGCGTGATCACGATGCTGGCGGTGATCAGCACCGATGGCGTGATGGCCGCTCCGCCGCGGGTGAACCTGCGCGGCGTGGTCACCACCGCCGATGCCCGCAAGCTCAGCCTCTGGGCCGAGCGGGAGATCACCTGGGTGCTGGAAAACCGTTGGCAGCAGCTGTCGCGCAACAGCGGCGGCAAGGCTCCTGATGTGGATTGGATGGGCGTGCAGCGCGAGATCGAGATCGGTCTGCAACGCCGCCTGCGCCGCGAGCTGCAGGTGGAGCCCCTGATCATCTGCCTGGTGCAGCCGGCCCCCGGCGGCACCCCGGCCTACAAGGGCCGTGCCGATGCGGAGCCCGACACCCGGCCCGCCCCCCGCGGCGGTCGCCATGGCGGTGGTCGCGACGACCGCCGGGAACGCCCTGAGCGCGTGGACCGCGCCCCGCGGGTGGTTGAAGCCCGCTCTGAGCAGCAGCCCCGCCGTGAGCTGGCGGCCGTCGGTGCTCCCGCCGCCGCCGCCACCCCCGCCGTCAAGGCGGAGGAGCCCGAGCTGGAGGGCCGCACCCGCCGCCGTCGCTCCGCCGCCGCCGGCTGAGCTAGGGGGCGCCCAGTTCGCTGGGCCGCCCCGCCAGCTGCAGCTCCAAACGCCCCCGGTCGTAGGGATCGGGGGTTTTTGTTTGGGGCGCTTCGGCCACCTGGGTCGGGGCAGCCCCCAGGTTCATCACAGCGTTGGGGCGCTTGATGCTGCCGGGCTGCAGCTCCTCCAGCCACGGGGTGGCCGGTTGGTCGATGGCCGCATCGCGCAGGCCCGCCTCGGCGGCGGCGCGGTAGCTGGGTTCCTGGCACTGCTCCAGCACCGCCCGGTAGGCCGCGGCGGCCTGGGGTGGTTGCTGCAGCCCATACAGATGAATGTGGCCGATCAACAGCTGCAGCCGCTGCTGCAGCTGGTCGTCGCGGTCGTCCGTGATCTGGGGCAGCAGGGCCTCAGCCCGCTCCAGCGCGGTCTGGAAGTCGGCTGCGGCGTAGGCCTGCTCCACCGCTGCGTAGGCCTGCTCAACGCTGCTCATGGTTCAGGCGGCTGCTTCAGGGGGACGACGCCAGCCCCTGTTTACCGCCGCCAGAGCTGGCCTGCAGCCGCTCGCGATCCCAGTGCAGCGCGCTGCCCCCCGGCAGCTGCAATGCACCGGGGCCCCGCTCCGGCTCCAGGCGCTCCAGCAGCCGCTCCAGCGGCGCCGCCGCCAGCTCGGCGTTGCCCTGGTGCTGCAGCCAGGCCCGCAGCAGCCGGCGCCGGTTGCCCGGTTCCAGGGCCATCAGGGCCCGCCGCCGCAGGCCGGCCCGGGGATCGTTGGGGTCGCTGAGCAGGCTCTGCAGCGCCAGCTGCTCCAGTTGTTCCTGGCTGTCCTGTTCATCCGCCAGGCGGGAGCTGAGGCCGGAGAGCCGGCGGCCGGCCCCGGGGTGCAGGGCCTCCAGCACCGGCAACACCTCGGCGCGGATGCGGTTGCGGCTGAAGCGCGGGTTGTCGTTGCTGGGGTCGCTCCACACAGGCAGTTGCAGCTGCCGTTGGATCTGGGCGGTTTCGCCGCGGCTGAACACCAGCAGCGGCCGGGCCAACTGCACCGCGTCCCCCAGGGGGCGCAGCGGCCTGAGGCTGGCCAGGCCGCGGCGGTGGCTGCCGCGGGCCAGATTCAGCAGCAGGGTTTCGGCTCGGTCGCTGGCGGTGTGGCCGGTGACCACGCGGCTGGCTCCCGCCAGGGCGGCACGGTGCTGCAAACAGGCCAGGCGCCACTGCCGTGCGGAGGCCTCATCGGGCTGGGGCGCGTCCCAGCGCTGCCGCTCCAGGGGCAGTCCTTCCCCAGCCGCCCAATCGGCCAGGGCGCTGGCCTGCTGGGCGGACTCCGGCCGCCAGCCATGGTCGCCGTGCCAGAGCAGCAGCCGCCAGTGGTGCAGCCGCTGCAGATCCCGCAGCAGACCCACCAGGGCCATGGAATCCTGGCCGCCCGACACCGCCAGCAGCAGCGTGGCGTGCTGGGGCAGCAGCTGCGGCCGGCGCAGCAGCAGCCGGTGCAGGCGCAGGTGGAAGCGGCTCCATGGGGCGGCCATCCCCACAGCCTGCCCGGCCCCGGAGCTGCGTGGGAGAATCGCCCCACTGCATTTCTGGTTCGGTATGTCGCGTCTCGCCCAGCTGCCCGCTGCCCTGCGTCTGGCCCTGACCGAGCGCCGCGCCCTCAAGGTGATCGCCGGCCTCACCAACTTCGATGCCGCCAGCGTGGAGCGCATCAGCCGCGCCGCCGGTCTTGGCGGTGCCGATCTGATTGATGTGGCCTGCGATCCCGAGCTGGTGCGCCTGGCGGCCCGCGTGTCCGGCCTGCCGATCTGCGTGAGTGCCGTCGATCCCGAGCTGTTCCCCGCCGCCGTGGCCGCCGGCGCCGCCCTGGTGGAAATCGGCAACTACGACGCCTTCT
>JBEBCX010000218.1:0-3053 GCA_041157425.1 Cyanobacteriota bacterium
CAGTCCTGCACCACATGCACCAGCTCGTGGTGCAGCACGGTGTTGCGCTCCGCCGGGCGCCGGCTCAAGCCCTGGTTGAGGCAGAGCCAGTTGGCCCCCATGTTGTAAACGGCGAGCTGGCCAGGAGCCCCGCACTGGGGCCGGATCTCCACCGCCACCCCCAGGCCCCGCAACTGCTCCAGCAGCTCCGCCTCGGGCAAGGGCTCCGCCTGGGGCGCAGCCCGCAGGACCGCCGGCATCAGCAGGGCCGCCCCGGCCGCCAGCAGCCATCCACCCGAGCGCCGCCAGCCCACGGCAAATCCGAAGAAAGTCTCAAGATTGTCGCACCCTGGACTCACGCCACAGCCAGGAGCCGGATCCCGCCAACAGCAGCAGCAGCGGCAGCTCCCCCCAGCGCCCATAGCCCGTGAGCCCCTGGCGCACCTGCAGACGGACCAGCAGTTCGCCAGGCACAAACGGGGCCAGCTGCTCCCGCACCACACCGGCGCCATCCACCACCAGGCTGGGGCCCGTGTTGGCGGTGCTCACCAGCCAACGGTTGACCTCCAGGGCCCGCAGCTGTGCCAGCGCACGGAACTGCTGCTGCAGCAACAGCGGGTAGGGGTCGAGGTTGGCACTGGCCAGCAGCCAGCCGGCCCCCTCCCGGGTGGCGGCCGCCAGGGCGGTGCCATCCGCCAGCTCATAACAAATCACCACCCCCACGGGGCCCTGCGGCCGCGCCAACAGCCGCGAGGGCTCCCCGGGGCTGACGCCCCCCACCGCGGACAAGCCCGCCCAGGCAAACAGCTCGCCGCCGGGGATCCATTCCCCCAGGGGCACCAACCGGTGCTTGTCGAGGGCCGCCGCAGGGCGCTGGCTGCCCGGGGGAAACAGCAGCAGGGCGCTGCGCAGCTGGGTCCCCTGCTGGCGGAAGCCGCCGCTGAGCACCTGCACGGAGGCCTGCTGGGGCAGCTCCTGCCCCAAGGGCAGGGCCCCCTCCGGCAACAGCAACGCCTGCACCCCCAAGCGCTCCGCCTGGCCGAGGGCGGCATCAAGGCGGCGCAGCAGGGCCTGCTGCTGGTCGAACTCGAATTTGCGGCGGGTGGGGATGGCCGGCTGCAGCACCAGCAGCTCCAGGGGCTCACCCCCGGGCTCAAGCCGCTCGGCGCGCTGCAGGCGCCACCAGCCCAGCCCCTGCACGGCCACCACCAGCGCCAACCACAGCAGCGCCACCCGCCAGGCCTGCCGGCGCCGGCCCCGCACCGCCAGCCACAGCCGCCAAAGGCCCCAACCGATCAGCAGCTGCAGGGTCGCCACGCCACCCGCCCCCAGCCAGGTGGCCCAGGCCGCCAGCGGCCGATCACCCGGCAGGGCCGAGGCCCCCAGGCCGATCCAGAACAGCGGACCGCGGGCCAGCAGCACCTCCACCAGCCCCCACAGCGCCGCAGCGAACAGGGCCACCGACCAGCGCTCCGGCCCCAGCCGTTGCACCAGCCAGCGCCAGCTCCCCACCAAGGCCGCCGCCAGCAGGCCACAACCCGCCCAGAGCAACACGCACAACGGCAGGCTCAGGGGCAGGGGAACCCCCACCCAATCCAGCGGATGCAGCCACAGCAACCAGCGGTGGCTCACCAGCACCGCCATCGCCCCCCACAGGCCGGCGGCGGCGGGCCCCAGCCCCCACAGCGGCACGAGGGCCAGCCACAGCAGCGGCGGACAGCCCATGGGGGGCAGGGCCACACCCGCCAGCGCGCCCCCCGCCAGGGCCGCACTCCACCACCACAACGGCCGGTTGCACACCATGGCCACCAACCCTAGGAAGCGCCATGGTTTGGGGCATGGACTCCACCAACCCCCTGCAACAGCTGCTGCTGCGCGGCCTCAGCACCACCTCCCTGGTGGCGGACCGCCTGCGCCACGTGACCCAGGCCTGGGTGAGCAGCGGCCGGCTCGACCCCAGCCAGGCCACCGCCCTGGTGGAGGAGGTGCTGGCCAGCCTGCGGGGGGAGAACCCCGAGCTGGAGAAGCAGGCGGAGCGGCAGATGGAGCGCAACATCGACCACCTGCTGCTCGACCTCGGCCTGGCCCGCCAGCGGGAGGTGGATGAGCTGCGGGGACGCATCGACCGGCTGGAGCAGCAGCTGCGCCAGAACCAGACCCGCTTTGAGGTGCCCGACTGAGCTGGGGCAGAATCGGCTGCAACGGCCGTTCGACTCCGCCATGCGCGACATCCTGATCAGCTCGGCGGTGTGCGTGGCCTGTCTGCTGCTCGCCCTGGTGAGCCAGCTGGTGGCCCCCTCCACCGTGGAGGCGGCCGCCCCCTCGGCCCAGCAGATGAGCCAGCAGGCAGTGGCCATGGCCCCCTCAGCCACCCCCTCCGCCGCGGCCAGCGCCATCAGCGCCTTTGAGCTGGACCCGGACGACCCCAACCCCAGCCTGTTCACCATGGCCTCAGACCGCGGCGGCGAGACCATCGCCAACGCCTCGGCCCTGGGCGGTGAGCTGGTGATCCCCAAAGAACGCATGACCCCCACCGGACTCCGCATCACCGACATCACCGTGGGGGATGGCCCCGAAGCCAAAGCGGGGCAAACCGTGGTGGTGAACTACCGCGGCACCCTCGAGAACGGCAAAGAATTCGACAGCAGCTACGGCCGCGGCCCCTTCTCCTTCCCCCTCGGCGCCGGCCGGGTGATCAGGGGCTGGGATGAGGGCGTGGCCGGCATGCAGGTGGGCGGCAAGCGCAAGCTGGTGATCCCCCCCGACCTGGCCTATGGCGAGCGCGGGGCAGGCGGTGTGATCCCCCCCAACGCCACGCTGGTGTTTGAGGTGGAACTGCTGGAAATCAAGGGCTAAGGGCAGCCGGGAGGACGGTTCTCGCGACCTGCGGCGCCGGCGGCGATCGTTAGGATGCCGCGCGACCCAGCACGGCTGGATTCACCCCCCTTTCCACAACCCTTCCATGGCTCACACGCTGCCCGCGCTGCCCTACGGCCTCGATGCGCTCGAGCCCCACATCTCCCGCCAAACCCTTGAGTTCCACCACGGCAAGCACCACAACGCTTACGTGACCA
>JBEBCX010000219.1:0-3053 GCA_041157425.1 Cyanobacteriota bacterium
AGAACCGCTACCCCATCACGCCGGCCGGCAACATGGATCACCCGCAGGGGCGCCATCGGCGACGCCAAGGCGCGGGGGGCGCGCGCACAGTGAAGACCTCAGCGGGAGATCGCGATGATCCGCATTCGGGGCGACCGGGCCTGTTTCTGGGCCGTGATGGGGGCCCACTGGGCCGAGCAACAACTCAATCTGCCCAGCGGGCCTCAGGCCCGACCTCAGTTGGGCAACAACGCCGACAACCGGCTGCGGAAATCGCCCTTGGGCATGCCGCCGCGCAGCTCGCCGTGAATGGTGAATTCCCCCTCCGGATCGCTCACCACCAAATAGGTGGGCCAGCCCATCCCCTCCTTGTTGGGGTACTGGGTGAGCAGCACCTTGCGGTAACGGCGGTAGAGGTCGGTGTCCTGCAGCATCACGCTCACGAAGGTGCAGCCCAGCTCGTCGCACACGGCCGCGTCGTAATGGCTCATGCGGTGGCAGGTGCCGCAATCTTCCGAGCTGAACTTGAGCACGTGCAGCATCAGGCGGGGGCAGCTGGGCAAACCCTAGGCAAATCCGCAGCAATCGCATCCCTCAGCTGACAGGGGCGCCACGCGTTGCTAGCTGGTGAAGGTTGCCCTTCGCCGCGGTCGGCCGGTGCCCCAGCTCTACGAACTCACCGTTCACTTCCAGGACGGCGACTCCCGCCTCTGCATCCGCGCCGAGAGCGAGCAGCAGGCGGAGGCCATCGGGCAGGAGCTCTTTCCCCACTGCAGCCTGGAGGCGGCCCTGCGGCGGATGCCGAAGCGCGGCTGGATCGGCCAGTCGGAAGCCGAGAGCTAGTCGACCCACCGGCCCCAACCGGCCACGCTCCACTCGCCGATCAGCGCCAGCAGCAGGGCCAGCGCCGCCAGGCCCAGGCCCCAGGGCATCAGCCTGGCCAGGATCACAAAGCCGCTCGGGATCACGCAAAGCTCCGTTGCCACATGCAGTGGAGCACCGATCGCCACTCAGCGATGGTGTCGCTGCAAACCAACAGCAGATTCCCGGGTCAGGACCCGGCTCCATCCGCACGGTTGAAGCGCTCCAGCAGGCGCGGCAGCAGCACCAGCAACACCACCAGCCCCAGGGCCACCAGGCCAAACTCCACCACCCCGGCGAGCATGCGCTCCATGGGGATCCAGCGCCCCCACAGCCAGGCCAGGCTCACCATGGTGCTGGCCCAGAGCAGGGCCCCCGCCAGGTTGCAGAGCAGAAAGCGGCGGTAGGGCATGGCCACCGCCCCCGCCAGGGGGCCGGCCAGCACCCGCAGCACCGCCACAAACCGCCCCAAAAACACCGACAGGCCGGCCCGCCGCAGAAACCGCTGGCGCAACTGCTCGAGCTGCTCGGGCCGCTGCCCCAGCCAACCGCCCACCCGCAGCATCAACGGCCAGCCCAGGCGACGCCCCACCCAGTAGCCGATGTTGTCGCCCAGCACGGCGCCGCCGGCCGCCGCCGCCATCACCCCCCACAGGTTGAGCTGGCCGCTGCCGGCGGCGTAGCCCCCCAGCAGCGTGATCGTTTCACCGGGGAGGGGCACCCCGGCGTTCTCCAGCAGCATCGCCGCAAAGATCACGGCATAGCCCCAGCGGCCCAGCAGGGTCTGCAGGTCGGCAAGGGAGGCGGGGCTGAGCTCCATGGCCAGCAATCTGCCAAACCGGCCCGGCGGATCGCGCCAGGATGCGGGGCATCCCCAGGCCTTGGTTCTGTGGTTGACCCCATCCCTGTGCGCCCGATCACCCCTGGCATGGGTTGCGCCGCCCTGCTGCTGGCCCTGGCGGCGGCGGCAACGCCGGCCTGGGCGGCACTGAACAGCTTCAGCCGGCTCGACCAGGTGGGCCGCTGGGTGATCGAGCGCAAAACCACCCCCGAGGGCGGCATCAGCTGCCGCGCCTACATCCCCTCGGGCGGCACCTGGTTCAACTCCAACGTGCGCATCGGCGCCGACGGCACTGGCGCCGACGGCAGCGTGGTGGTGCCCGATGGCCTGCAGTACAGCCCCGATGCCGCTGAGCTGGCCCAGGTGCAAGATGCCCTGCGCCGCTGCCGCGCCGACATGATTTACGTGCCCTGATCAGCCATGGGCCCTGCCTGTTCACCCGAAGGCGTTCTTGAGCACAGCCGCCAGATTCATCTGACCATGCAGATAAAAGCCCAGCGCCAGGGGCACCACCGCGGCCACCAGCAGCGCAAACAGAATCGACAGCGGCACGTGGTTGTTCATCGCACCATCATCGGGCTGA
The DNA here is from genome assembly GCA_041157425.1 of Cyanobacteriota bacterium. GTDB lineage: Bacteria > Cyanobacteriota > Cyanobacteriia > PCC-6307 > Cyanobiaceae > Vulcanococcus. The sequence continues at coordinate 2,265 of JBEBCX010000219.1, forward strand.
TCTCGGGGCTGGTGCTGTCCGGGGGATCACCGGCCCTGGCCGCGGGGGTGCTGCGGGTGGGGGTGCTCGACCAGTCACCCCCCTGCGCCGAGCGGATGGGGCCCGGCCGCTGGGACGGCAAGGCGGTGGAGCTCTGGCGCCAGATCGCCGAGCGGCAGCGGCTGCCCTACGTGCTGCAGGGCTACCCCACCCCCCAGACCCTGCTGGAGGCCAGCCAATCCGGCGCCGTGGATGTGGGGGTGGGCTGCCTCACCATCAGCCCGGAGCGCCTGGGCCGCTACCGCTTCAGCCTGCCCTTCCAGGAGGAGGGGCTGGCGGTGCTGATGGCCAGCGAGCGCTTCGGGGCTGGCCGCACCCTGCTCAAGGTGGTGCTCAACCCCCAGTTGCTGCAGGTGCTGGCGGGCTATCTGGTGGCCATCAGCCTGCTGAGCCTGGCGGTGTGGCGCGATGAACACCGCAACCACCCCCACGGCACGCGGCGCGAACGGCTGCGCAGCTATGCCCTGATCTTTCAAGTGCTGGCCACCGGGCCCGGCACCAACGTGATCGTGAGCCGCACCCGCGGCCACCTGCTGGTGATCGTGAGCTGGGTGGTGCGGATCGTGGGGGCCTCCCTGATCCTCAGCACCATCACCGTGGACGCCCTCAAGCAGCCCCTGCTGGGGCGGCACCGGCTCGACACCATCGCCGACCTGGAGGGCCTGCGGGTGGCCGTGCGCCCGGGCAGCGTCAGCGCCAAGCTGCTGCAGCAACCGCCCCTGGGCGGACGGGTGCAGGCGGTGGAGCTGG
>JBEBCX010000220.1:0-3049 GCA_041157425.1 Cyanobacteriota bacterium
TACAGCGCCATGCCACGCATGAACGTCTCCTCCCCCAGCAGGGTGTGGAGCACACGGATCACCTCCGATCCTTTCTCGTAGATCGTGGTGGTGTAGAAGTTGTCGATCGCCTGGTAGTGATCCGGCTGGATGGGATGGGCCGTGGGGCCGGCATCCTCCCGGAACTGGGTGTTGCGCAACAGCGACACATCCTCGATCCGCTTCACCGCCGCGGAATGCAGGTCGGCGGTGAAGCTGGCGTCGCGGAACACGGTGAGCCCCTCCTTGAGGGAGAGCTGAAACCAGTCGCGGCAGGTGATGCGGTTGCCCGTCCAGTTGTGGAAATACTCATGGGCGATCACACTTTCGATGCGCTCCAGCTCCGCATCGCTGGCGGTGGCGGCATCGGCGAGCACCAACTTCGAATTGAAGATGTTGAGGCTCTTGTTCTCCATCGCGCCCATGTTGAAGTGGCGCACGGCCACGATGTTGAACTCATCGAGGTCGTACTCGAGGCCATAACGGCGCTCATCCCATTGCATCGACCGCTTCAGCGACGCCATGGCGTGGGCGGTGTACGGCGCATCGCCGGGCTCCACGTGCAGCCGCAGCTGCACAGCTTTGCCACTGCGGGTGGTGAACCCATCGCTCACCTCCTCCAGCCGGCCGGCCACCAGGGCAAACAGGTAGGAGGGCTTGGGGAACGGATCCTCCCAAACGGCGAAGTGGCGCGCCGTGGGCTCGGCGCCGGCGGCGTTGGGCTCGGCCGGCAGCAGGCCCGTGTCGATGCAGTTGCCGTTGGAGAGCAGCACTGGGCAGCTGGCACGGTCCGCCTCGATCCGCACCCGGAAGCGGCTGAGCAGGTCGGGGCGATCCGGGTGGTAGGTGATGCGCCGGAACCCCTCGGCTTCGCATTGGGTGGTGAACAGACCACCGCTCACGTAGAGCCCCTCGAGGCTGCTGTTGGTTTCCGGGTGAATGCGCACCAGGCTGCGCAGCGCAAACGGCCGGGCCGGCGGCTCCAGCAGCACCAGGGCGCCGGGCTCCATCCGGTAAGCCGTCGCCGCCAGGGGCGCGCCATCGAGCTGCAGCTCCAGCAGCTCCAGCTCCTCCCCCCGCAGGGTGAGGGGCCCCGGGGTGGCGGCGGGGTTGGGCTCCAGCTGCAGCGTGGCCGCCACCAGGGTGTGGTCCGCGTAGAGGCGCACCTGCAGATCCGTGTGGGCGATCAGGCACGGCGCCGGGCGGTAGTCGGCAAGGCGAACGCTGGCCATGGCAACGGCGTCAGGGCTTGGTGGCGGGGGCGGGCTTGGCGGCCGGTGCTGGCTTCGCAGCCGGTGCAGCCTCGCCTTCGGTGGTGATCTTCAGCACCTCATCCACCTTCTTGCGCACCTCCTCGGGCACCTCCTTGGGGCAAAGCTCCACGGCACCGAGCACCGCCGAATTGATCGAGCCCTTGCGCAGCTCCTCCACCGACAACGGCCGATCGCTCACCTGACTGATGCGCGATTGGTGCTGCCCCTGGATCACCTGGGCGATCGTTTCACCGGCGATGGCCACCGCCTTGTCGAAGTCCACCCCTGCGGCGCGGGCGATGCAAACGTTGAGCGCCGCCAAGCGGGTGTAGAGGCTCATGTCCGCCTGACTGGCCGGGGCCGCCCAGGCGGCGGCAGGGGCCAGCACCAGGGCCAGGGGCAACAACATCAGGCCAAGGCGGCCGGCGGAAAGGCGCACGCAGGGGAAGCGACAGCTGGGGCAATCCTGCTGCACGATCAGGCATCCGCCGGCAGGGGCGGTCCTGCGGGCTCCAGGCGGATCTCGTGGTGGGTCTCCACCAGCTCCAGGTTGCCGTCACGCCAGGAGTAGATCGAGCGGGCGCGGAAGCGGTCCTGATCCACCAGGCGGATGTGCTCGAGGATGTCCCACTCGAGGTAGTGGGATTCGAACACCACCTCGTGCTCATCGGCCTGGCGGATCTGGCTCTTGGTGGGGGAGCCGCACAGATACCCGCGGCTGCGGCGCAACTGATGGCCGCACAGGGAGGCGTCCATGGTGCCTTCACGCACGTAGCGCGGCTTGAGCTCGAAGAAGTCGTATTCCTTCTCCGGCCACCAGGTGAAGCGGTAGCGCGGCTCCACCTCCGCCTGATCTTCGAAGGTCTGCACGCGCAGCAGCATGTCCACCCGCAGCACCTCATCGTCGGGGAAGAAGTACTGGCGCCGCGAACGCCACAGCCCCAAGTTGCGGTTGAACCAACGCCGCAGCGTGGTGTCCAGCTGGATGCGGCTGCCGCTGCCCCCAACCCGCGCCGAGGACACCGGATGCACACGCGTCACCAGATCTCGCAGGTGCGCCAACGCCGATGCCTCAAACAACGACTCGTCACAGTCGTCATAGCGGCACCAACCAGTTCTGACCAAACCCCATAGGGTTAAACAACCTTTTCTCCAGGATTCAGCGCGCCTGTGCCCGCCGCAGGGGAGTTCAACCCCGCCGAGCCCGACACCGCTCCCGCCACCCTTCCCGATGCGGAGGGCGGTTTTGCTGCGCCTGAAGACCCTGGCACCCGCCGGCTGCTGAAGCTGCTGCTGGTGGCCTCCCCCCACCACCGGGCCACACCGGACCTGCGGGGCCTGATGGCCTTCCTGGAGCACGAAGACTTCGGCTTCGACGTGCAGCTCGACGTGGTGGATCCGGCCCTGCGGCCGGAGCTGCTGGAGCTGCACCGCCTGGTGGCCACCCCGGCGCTGATCAAGCTGGAGCCGAGCCCCAGGCAGGTGTTCGCCGGCAACACCCTGCTGCTGCAGCTGCGCAACTGGCTGCCGCGCTGGCAGCAGCTGGAGGTGGTGAGCGGGCTCGGCATGAGCCTGCGGCCGGTGGAGAGCGACGGCAGCCGCACCCAGCGGGAGCTGCAGCTGGAGGACCAACTGCTGGTGCTGCGGCAGGAGAACGAAACCCTGATCGAGCGGCTGCGGGTGCAGGAACGCCTGCTGCGGATGGTGGCCCACGAGCTGCGCACCCCGCTCACCGCCTCCAAGCTGGCGCTGCAGAGCCTCAACCTGGGGCAGATCGA
>JBEBCX010000221.1:0-3048 GCA_041157425.1 Cyanobacteriota bacterium
CACACAGGGGCAGCCCCTCCAGGGGGCGGATGTCGGCTGGCAGCAGGCTCACGTTGGCGGCCCCGCAGTCGAGGGCCGGATCGGACACCAGGAACCGGTGCTGAGGCCAGGCCTCAAACCACCGGCGCTCCACCTGCAGGCCCATGCCGCCAAACCCCACCATCACGGTGCGCTCGCGGGGATGGTCGTGGCCCAACCGCTGCGCCAGGGCGGCGGCATCCTCCCGGGGCCGGCCCGGGGTGAGGCCCACGGCGGTGGTGGGCAGGCCCCAGGGCATGGCCATGGCGAAGGGGCAGGCGATCAGGGCCGTGCCCTGGCGGTAGGCGGCGGCGGCGGCGGCGGCCCAGGGCTCAAAGCGCGGGCCCATCGGGCCATAGATGGCATCCCAACCGAAATTGCCCATGAACACCAGCGGAGCCCCCACCGCCTGGGCCAGGGCTGCGGCGGCCGGCGGCACATCCGCCAGCACCAGCACCGGTTGCTGCTGCTGCGCGAGCCAGGCGCGCTCGGCGGCCAGCTGCGCCGGCAGCTGCTGCTCCAGGCGCTCCAGGGCCGCGAGGGTGGCGTCGGGGTCGGAGCCGAGGGCATCGGCCTGCAACACCCCCACATCCCAGCGGCAGGGGCGGTGCTCAAACGGCACCGCGCCGAAGGCCAGCCGCAAAAACGCCTCCGGCAGCGGCGTGGAGAGCACCAGCCGCCACTGGGGCTGAAGCTGGTGCAGGGCGGTGAGCACCGAGGCCACCCGGGAGCCATGGCCATAGCCATGGCCGCTGACGCAGGCGTAGATCAGCACGGCTCGAGGGCCGCCTCGCGGTGGAGGGTCTGCTGGTAGAGCAGCTGGCCATCGAGCCCATACCAGCGGTGGCTCAGCTCCACGGGCTGGCCATCACGCAGCACCACCCAGCTGAAATGGCGCAGCTCACGGCCCTGGCCATCGCGCCCATGGCGCGGCACATCGGCGCAGTTGAGGTAGGCCGTGCCGCCGCGGTCGCGGCAGTAGGTGCGGCGCTCCCCCTGGCCCCGTTTGAGGCGGTGGTGCATGTGGCCGAACACCACCAGCGGCACCGGCCGGTGGCGGCGGATGCGATCGATGGCCAGGGCCAGATCCTGATCGCCCCAATCGCAGGCGGGGCGCTTCCAATCGCGGCCGCAGGGGTCCGCCACCTCGCTGCCGAGGCCGGAGGGGCCGCAATGGGCCAGCACCACCAGGGGCAGGGCCGGATCGGCGGCGGCGGCGGCGGCCACGATGCGCTGGGCCGATTCCTCCAGGCTCAGCGGGCCGAACAGGGCCTGGCTGGCGCGGTTGAGGTGAAAGCCCCCGCCGGCGGTGGCCGGCCGTGCCCCCACCACCGCCAGGCCGGGGGGCCGCAGCTCCCGCAGGCCCCAGCCGCAGTGGCGCTCCCCCAGCAGCTCCAGCTGGCGGCGCAGGGTGCGGCCGCTGGGGTCGCGGCCGGCGTCATGGTTGCCGAGGATGCAGGCCAGGGGCAGGGGCAGGGCCGCCAGGCGCTGGGGAATGCGGGGGTTGCCATCGCTGAGGTCGCCCACCACCAGCAGCGCATCGGGGGCCAACCGCTCCAGCAGCTGTTCGTCGCTGGCGTCCCACTGGCCGTGCAGATCTCCGGCGATGGCGATGCGGAGCTCGGCCAACCCGATGCCTAGGCTTGCGCCATCCTGCATCAGATCAGGCCAAGCCTTGGTTTTCGCCGCTGCCGCCACCACCGCATCGCCGAGCAGCGCGTCATGCCCTGGGGCGGCTGAGCTTCCCGCCGCCATCGACGCCCTGCGCCGGCAGCGCAAGGCGGTGATCCTGGCGCACTACTACCAGGCGCCGGAAATCCAAGACATCGCCGATTTCATCGGCGATTCGCTGGAGCTCTCGCGCAAGGCGGCCGCCACCGACGCCGAGGTGATCGTGTTCTGCGGCGTGCACTTCATGGCCGAGACGGCCAAGATCCTCAGCCCGGAGAAAACGGTGCTGCTGCCCGATCTGGAGGCCGGCTGCACCCTGGCGGACGCCTGCCCGGCCGACGCCTTCGCCGCCTTCCGGGCGGAGCACCCCGACCACCTGGTGGTGAGCTACATCAATTGCTCGGCGGCGGTGAAGGCCCAGAGCGACCTGATCTGCACCAGCAGCAATGCGGTGGATCTGGTGCGCCAACTGCCGGCCGACCGGCCGATCCTGTTTGCCCCGGATCAGAACCTGGGCCGCTGGGTGCAGCGCCAGAGCGGCCGGCCCCTCACCCTCTGGCCCGGCAGCTGCATCGTGCACGAAACCTTCAGCGAGCAGGCGCTGCTGCAGCTGAAGCTCGACCACCCGGATGCGGAGGTGCTGGCGCACCCCGAATGCCAGCAACACCTGCTCGACCAGGCCGACTTCATCGGCTCCACCAGCAAATTGCTGCACCGGGCGGAGGCCAGCCCCGCCGACGCCTTCATCGTGCTCACCGAGCCGGGGATCCTGCACCAGATGCGCAAGGCGCTGCCCCAGAAACAGTTTTATGAGGTGCCGGGGGCCGACGGGTGCAGCTGCAACGCCTGCCCCTACATGCGCCTCAACACCCTGGAGAAGCTGTGGCACTGCCTGCACACCATGGCGCCGGCGATTGAGCTGGATGAGGAGACCCGCCAGCGGGCCCTGGCGCCGATCCAGCGGATGCTGGAGATGAGCCGCTAATAGCTGTAGTTGGCCACGAACAGGCTGGTGTCGTCGGAGGGTTCGGAGCCCGCCTCGTAGCGCCCCTGGCTGGCGAGCCCATTGGCCCGCGCCCGCGCCAGCAGCGCCCCCTGGCCGGCGGCGACGTCGTTGCCACCCCAGTGCCGCAGGCACGATTGCTGCAGGGCCCGGCCGAAGGAGAAGCCCAGGTGCCAGGGGGCACCCACCGCGTCGGCCGCCTGGTTGACGGCGTTGAGGGCAAGGCTGGCGTCCTCCTCGCTGAGGCCACCGCTGAGGAACAGGATCGCGGGCACCGCCGCCGGCACGGTGCGGCTGAGGGTGCGCACGGTGAAGGCCCCCACCTCCTCCAGGCTGGGGGGCTGGGAACAGGCGGC
>JBEBCX010000222.1:0-3039 GCA_041157425.1 Cyanobacteriota bacterium
TTCGGCACGATTCAGAAGGCCCTGGCCCCGGAGAAAGACACCCTGCTGGTGGATGCCCTGGCGGCCAAGAGCCGCCTCAACCGCGGCCCCTCGATCGTGGCCATCGGCGGCGGCACGGGCCTCTCAACCCTGCTCAGCGGCCTGAAGCGCTACAGCTCCAACCTCACGGCGATCGTGACCGTGGCCGACGACGGCGGCAGCTCCGGGGTGCTGCGCCGCGAACTGGGGGTGCTGCCCCCCGGCGACATCCGCAACTGCCTGGCGGCCCTGGCCACGGAGGAACCGCTGCTGACGCGGCTGTTCCAATACCGCTTCCGCGCCGGCACCGGCCTGGAGGGCCACAGCTTCGGCAACCTGTTTCTCTCGGCGCTCACGGCGATCACCGGCAGCCTGGAATCGGCGATCACCGCCAGCAGCCGGGTGCTGGCGGTGCAGGGCACGGTGGTGCCCGCCACCAATGCCGATGTGCGCCTGTGGGCCGAACTGGAGGACGGCCGCCGCATTGAGGGCGAATCCCAGATCGGCCATGCCCCCAGCCCGATCGTGCGCCTTGGCTGCACCCCCGAGCGTCCACCGGCCCTGCCCAAGGCGATCGAAGCGATCGCCAACGCCGACCTGATCGTGCTCGGGCCCGGCAGCCTTTACACGTCGCTGCTGCCCAACCTGCTGGTGCCGGAACTGGTGAATGCGATCGCCCGCAGCAAGGCGCCACGGCTCTACATCTGCAACCTGATGACCCAACCCGGCGAAACCGACGGGCTGGATGTGGAGGGCCACCTGCGGGCGATCGAAGCCCAACTGGCCAGCCTGGGGGTGCAGCAAAAGCTGTTCTCAGCGGTGCTGGCCCAGGAGGACTTGGGCGACACCCCCCTGGTGGCCCACTACCGCCAGCGGGGGGCGGAGCCGGTGGCCTGTGATCACCGGCGGCTGCGCAGCCAGGGCTACGACGTCACCCTGGCGCCCCTGCAGGGGGCACGGCCCACGGGCACCCTGCGGCACGACCCCCGCAGTGTGGCCCTGGCGGTGATGCGCTTCTACAAACGGCAGCGACGCTCGAAAGCTCAGTAAGCGTCCTGAAGTTCGTAGAAGTCGGGCTGCACGTAGTCCTTGCGCAGCGGGAAGCCCTTCCAGTCCTCCGGCATCAGCAGCCGCTTGGGGTGGGGATGGCCGGCATAGTGGATGCCGAACATGTCGAAAGTTTCGCGTTCCGGCCAATCGGCGCCGCGGAACAGCGGGTAGAGGCTGGGGATGGTGAGGTCACCGGTGCGGGGCAAAAACACCTTGAGGCGCACTTCCTCGGGCTTCACGGCGGCGGGCAGGTGCTGGGTGGCCGTGGATTGGTCGGCCAGGGCCGCCAGTTTCACCAGGTGATAGAAGCTCACCAGCTGGCCACCGGGGCCCTCGTCGTAGCCCCCCTGGCATTGCAGGTAGTCGAAGCCTGAGGCCTTGAGCGCCGCGGCGATCACTGGCAGGAAAGGGGCCTCAACGCCGAGCACTTCCACGCCGAGATGGTCAGGCTCGAGCACCGCATGCTCAAACCCTTGGCCGCTGAGCCACTGGCTCACGGGGCCGGGTTGTGGAGCGGTAACCGTCACAGCGGAAGCAGCCGTAGAGGCTGCAGCGGCTTCCGGCTTGGTGGTGTCTTCAGGCATCGGCGGGCTCCTGGGTGGTCACGGGGGTGCCGGTGGCTGACACGGGGATGCCCGCAGCCGCGGCCAGGGCAGCTTGTTGCGTTTCGGCCCGCAGGTAACGGCCGTCCACCTGGGGCGCCACCGCCTTGAGTTGGTGGGGCACGGTGCAGTAGCGGTGGGTGGGCAGCAGATTGCCGCGCTCGGCAAGGGCTTCGTTGCCCACCTTTTTGCGCAGTTTGATCACCGCGTCGAAGATCGCCTCCGGCCGCGGTGGACAGCCCGGCAGGTAAAGGTCCACGGGGATCAGCTTGTCCACGCCGCGCACAGCGGTGGTGGAGTCGGCGGAGAACATGCCACCGGTGATGGTGCAGGCCCCCATGGCAATCACGTACTTGGGCTCGGGCATCTGCTCGTAGAGCCGCACCAGGGCCGGGGCCATTTTCATGGTCACGGTGCCGGCCACGATCAGCAGATCCGCCTGGCGGGGACTGGAGCGCGGCACCAGGCCAAAGCGGTCGAAATCGAAGCGGGAGCCGATCAAGGCGGCGAACTCGATGAAGCAGCAGGCCGTGCCATAGAGCAGCGGCCAGAGGCTGCTCAGGCGGGCCCAGTTGTGAAGGTCATCGAGCGTGGTGAGGATCACGTTCTCAGACAGGTCCGAGGTGACCTTCGGGGCACCAACGGGATTGCAGCTGGCGTTGCGCTGATCGCGCAGGGCGGCTGCTGAGGGGGAGGTGGAGAGGGTGTCGGTCATGGGATCAGCGGCGCATCAACTCCACTCGAGGGCGCCCTTGCGCCAGGCGTAGGCCAGCGCCACCACCAGGATGGCGATGAACACCAGGGCCTCGATGAAGGCCAACAGCCCCAGGCGGTGGAACGCCACCGCCCAGGGGTACAGGAACACGGTCTCCACGTCGAAGATCACGAAGACCAGCGCAAACATGTAGTAGCGGATGTTGAACTGGATCCAGGCGCCTCCGATCGGCTCCATGCCGGATTCGTAGGTGAGATCCCGCTCTCCGCTGCGCGACTTGGGCGACACCAGCTTGTTGGTGACGAGCGCCAACACGGGCACCGCCGCCGCAATCAGCAGGAAGCCCAAAAAGGCGTCGTAGCCGGAAAGAACGAACACAGGCCGCGATCAGCCCAACCGTGGGCGCAGTCTGGCACCTGCCACCGGGAGCTGGGCCGGGCCGGTCGTGCACCCACCAGAACACCCATCAAAATGCGTACTGGCCAGCATCCGTACAGGTCGTACAGATCGCCGCCGAAGGCCCAGGCGCGCGCCCGGCCGCTTCTCTACAAGGGTGGTACCAAATCCCATCGCAAGTGGTACCAACCCCGGAGCGCGCCTGCAGACCCCTCTGCCCCCACACCAACGGCCCAACAAGCCACTTCTTAGAGTCCG
>JBEBCX010000223.1:0-3009 GCA_041157425.1 Cyanobacteriota bacterium
CTCATGCCATGGCGGGCCGAGAGGATATGGCCCGATTGTTCGCCCCCCAGGGCCGCCCCCAGCTCCTCCATCGCCGCGTGCACGTGCTGATCGCCCACGGCGGTGCGCTCCAGCACCCCGCCGCGGGCCTGCCAGGCGCGCTCGAAGCCCAGGTTGCTCATCACCGTGGCCACGATGCGGTTGCCGGGCAGCGCCCCCTCCGCCAACAGCGCCTGGCCCCACAGGTAGAGGATCTGATCGCCATCCACCACCCGGCCGCGGCCATCCACCGCCAGCATGCGGTCGGCATCGCCATCGAAGGCAAAGCCCATCGCGGCCCCCTGCTCCAGCACGGCCGCCCGCAGGGGCTCCAAGTGGGTGCTGCCGCAGCCCTGGTTGATGCGGGCCCCATCGGGCTCACCGTGCAGCACGGTCACCGCAGCCCCGAGCTCGCGGAACACGGCCTCGCCGCAGCTGGTGGCCGACCCCCAACACAAATCGAGCACCACCCGGCAGCCGTCGAGGCGCGTGCCAGCAACGCTGGCCAGAAGCCGCTCCCGGTAAGCCTCCAGCAGATCGGGCCGCCGCGTCAGGCACCCGTTGGCCGGCACCGCCTCCAGATCGGGGCTGGGGCCGCAGAGCCCTGCCTCAATGGCGGCCTGCTCCGCCCGGCCCAATTTGGCTCCACCGGCGCCAAACACCTTGATGCCGTTGTCGTGGGGCGGGTTGTGGCTGGCGGACACCATCAGGCCACCGGCGGCCCCCAGGGCCCGGATCGCCCCGGGCACCGCCGGGGTGGGGCACAGGCCCAGCTCGAGCACATCACGGCCGGCCGCCGTCAGCCCCGCCGCCAGGGCGGCCAGCAGCATCGGGCCGCTGCTGCGGGAATCGGAGCCCAGCACAATCGGCCCCTGGGGCGGCAACACCCGGCCGCACCAGTAGCCCACCTGCAAAGCCAGGGCCGGAGTGATCACACTGCCCACCCGGCCGCGGATGCCATCGGTGCCGAACTGCACGCGGCCCGCCGCCAGCGGGGTGCCGAGCATGGGAAGGGCCTGTTCGGCCATCAGCAGCGATCCAGCCATGGGTGCGCGCCAGGCTAGGCGCAGCCCTCAGCGCCCCTTCAGCGCCAGCGCCGCGGCCACCAGGCCCACCGCAGCAGCTCCACCACCGCCCACAGCAACACGCCCCCCACCACCCAGCCGGGCAGCAGCTGCAGGGGCCAGAGGGGCCGCAGCAGGATCAACAGACCCGCCAGGGCCCACACCTGCAGCAGGCGGCGGCGCTGGCGCCACCCCGGCAACACGGTGAGGCTCGGTGGCAGGGGAGGCAAGGGGGGCAGCTCCGGCAAGGCCATGGCCCATGCAGGCGATCTACCCCAAGAATGCCAACAGCGTTGAGCCGCCGTTGGCCCCATCCCGCCCCACCGGCCCCCTGCTGATCGGCCTGCTGTGCCTGGGCAGCGGTGTCGCCCTGGCGGCGGGGCGCCAGGCCCTGCTGCAGCTGGCACCCCCCCTCAACCCGCACACCAGCGATGCCACCCTGCGCCAAACCCGTTGGGGCGCCGTGGATCCCGAACGCCGGCGCCAGGCGGCCCTGCTGTTGAGCAGCCGCCCGGAGGCGGGGGCACCGCAGCGGCGGAGGCTGCTGCAGGGGCAGGGCTGGGGCCGGGGCTGGCTGGCGCCAGTGGCCCTCAAACAGGCGGCGTTGGCGGCGGAGGCCAGCGGGCGCAGCCATGCCGCCCAGGCCCTCTGGCGGGAGCTGCTGGCCCGCTTCCCCGAGCGGGCCGCCAGCGCCGATGCGCTGTACGCCCTGGGCCGCGGCACCCCGGCCCTGCGGCGGCAGCTGCTGCAACGCTTCCCGGCCCACCCCGCCGCCCTGGCCGCCGCCACCGAAGCCGGGGATGCCGGTCACCTGGCGCGCTGGGGACCCCGCTGGCCCGGTGCCGAAGCGCTGCTGCGCCAGCGCTGCGAGCCAGCCGCAGGGCCGCTGCCCCCCCAGCAGCGGCGGGAGCTGGCATCCGCCCTGGCCCAACTGGGCCAAGGCCGCCGTGCCCTGGCCTGTCTGGGCGATCAGGCGGCGCCGGCGGCCCTGCAACTGAGCATCGACCGCGCCCTGCTCAAGGGCGACGCCGCTGACCAACGGCTGGCCCAACGGCGGCTGCTGGCCCTGGCGCAGCGGCAACCCGGCGGCGCCGAAGCGCAGGAGGCGGCCGAGCTGCTGGCGGAGGAGCCCGGGGCCGAAGCCCTGGCGGCCCTGCGGCAGCTGCCCGCCCCGGTGCAGAACACCGCCGCGGTGCAGGCCCGGCTGGCGCTGGAGGGGCAACGGCCCTGGCGGGCGGTGCTGCAGCGCTGGCCCCGCCAACCGGCCAGCTGGGAGCTGCAGTGGCAGCGGGCCCGGGGCCACCTGCTGGCGCGCCAGTGGGCCGAGGCCGAGGCCGTGCTCACGGCCATCGAGGCCCGCTGGCTGCCGGCCCCCCTGGCGGCACGGCAGCTGTTCTGGCGGGGCTATGCCGCCGAGCGCCGCGGCAACCCCGCGCAGGCACGCCGGCTCTGGCTGGCCGTGCTGCGCAGCCACCCCGGGGGCTACTACGGCTGGCGCGCCGCCGAACGGCTGGGCTTGGCGCCCCCGACGCCCGCCGCCACCAGCACCACCGCCTGGCGGCCCCTCAACAGCGGCCAGGGCGAACTGGATGCGCTCTGGAGCAGCGGCCAGGCCCTGGAGGCCTGGGAGAGCTGGCGCCACCAGCGCCGCGGCCAACCCGCATCCGGGCCCCAGCAGCTGGCCCTGGAGGGGCGGCTGCGCACGGGCATCGGCGACGACTGGACCGGCCTGGGCCAACTGGAGCAGGCGAGCCTGCGGATGCCGCAGGGATCGTGCCCGCAGCAGTGGCAGCTGGAGCAGGATCTGCACCCCCGCCGCTTTGCGGCGGTGTTTGAGCGGGCCGGGGCCCAGGAACGGGTGGATCCGCAGCTGCTGCTGGCGGTGGCGCGGCAGGAATCGCGCTTCAGCCCTGGGGTGCGCTCCGTG
>JBEBCX010000224.1:0-3392 GCA_041157425.1 Cyanobacteriota bacterium
AGCCGAGCGCCAAAAGCGCCAGCTCCACAACCTCCACTTCCTGTTCTGCAATGCCAACGTGAGCCTGGAGGCCTGGCTGGCGCAGCTGCCGGCGGGGCGGTTGGAGCTGGTGTCGATCCAATTCCCAGACCCCTGGTTCAAGAAAAAGCACCACAAACGGCGGGTGCTGCAGCCGGCGCTGCTGCTGGCCATTGCCGCAGCCCTGGCCCCCGGCCAGCAGCTGTTTGTGCAGAGCGATGTGCTGGCGGTGATCGGGCCGATGCTGGCGGTGATTGAGGCCAGCGGCTGCTTTGATCCCAGCCCCGCGGCCGGCATGCCCGTTGAAGCCGGGTGGCTAGTGCAGAACCCGCTGCCGCTGCCCACGGAACGCGAAATCCACGTGCTCACCCAGGGGCTGCCGGTGTACCGCCGCCTGTTCCAGCGCAACAACGCACCGCTGCCGGCGTTGCAAAGCCTGGAGCAATCGCTTGAGGCCACCGATAATCCGGCCAACCCCACGCCTCCCCTGGCATGAGCCCGGCCCCTGCGAGGGGGTGCTGGCCGGGCAGGCCAGCGGTCCGCTCACCAGCCGCCTGCCCGCACTGGCGGGGATCGTGCTCTGCGCCCTGATGGCGGGCCTACCCCTGGTGACCCGCGGCGGGCTGAGCCTGTTGATCCTGGCGGCGGGGCTGCTCTGGCTGATCTGGGCCCTGCGCACCCCCGCCGGCGGGCTGGGGCCGATCAACGGCTGGCTGTTGCTCCTGCTGGGCATTGCCGTTGTGGCCACCGGCTGTTCACCGGTGCCGGTGGCCGCCTTCAAAGGGCTGCTGAAGCTGGTGAGCTACCTGGGGGTTTATGCCCTGATGCGGCAGCTGCTGGCGGAGGCACCCCAATGGTGGAACCGCATCGTGGCCGCCCTGCTGGCCGGCCAGCTGGTGAGCGCCGTGCTCGCCATCCGGCAGCTCTACGGCGACACCACCGAGCTGGCCCGCTGGGCTGACCCCAACTCCGTGGCCGACGGCACGATCCGGGTGTATGGCCCGCTGGAGAACCCCAACCTGCTGGCGGGCTACCTGATTCCAATCCTGCCGATCGCGCTGGTGGCGCTGCTGCGCTGGCGCAGCTGGCCGCAGCGGTTGTTTGCCGGCTGCGCCCTGCTGCTCGGGGCGGTCGCCCTGTTTCTGAGCTACAGCCGTGGCGGCTGGCTGGGCATGCTGGCGGCCCTGGGCAGCCTGGCCCTGCTGCTGGTGCTGCGCCAGACGCGCCAGTGGCCGCCCCTGTGGCGGCGGCTGTTCCCGGCGCTGTTGCTGGTGGCGGCCGTGGCGGTGCTGGTGGTGGCGGTGACCCAGGTGGAGCCGCTGCGCATCCGCGTGCTGAGCCTCGTGGCAGGCCGCGAAGACAGCTCCAACAACTTCCGCATCAACGTGTGGCTGGCGGCGATCGACATGATCCAGGCCCGGCCCTGGCTGGGGATCGGCCCGGGCAACACCGCCTTCAACCTGATCTATCCGCTCTACCAACAGCCGAAGTTCAACGCCCTCAGCGCCTACTCCGTGCCCCTCGAGCTGTTGGTGGAGGGGGGCGTGCCCTACCTGCTGGCTGCGCTGGGCCTGCTGATCACCAGCCTGCGGGCCGGCCTGGCCCAGCTCAAAGGCGAATCCCCCTGGGCCCTGCCCGCCCTGGCGGCCCTGGCGGCCATCGCTGGCCTGGGGGTGCAGGGCATCACCGACACGATCTTCTTTCGGCCCGAGGTGCAGCTCACCGGCTGGTTCTGCCTGGCCAGCCTGGCGGTGAGCCGCCCCCAGGCCGGGGCCGATGGCTGAGGCTGCAGGGCTCCTGATCGCCGGCTTCGATGCCGGGCAAACCCACACCACCTGCCGCCTGGCCTGGCTGCAGCCCGATGGCCGCTGGCGGGCCATCAGCGATGGCCAGGGCCCCGGCGTCAGCCATCTGGCCGCTGAGGGCGGTGAACAGCGCTTTGCAGCTGCCCTCAGCGGCAGCCTGGCGGCCGCGCGCCAGGCGGCAGAAGGCCAAGGGGGCCTGCACCCCACAACGGCCCTGGCGGCGGCGGCGATCGGCGCCAGCGGCATCGAAGCGGGCAGCGCCGTGCAACGGCAGGGCCTGCAGCTGGCGGCCCGGTGCCTGCAGCTAGAGGAAGCGGCCCTGGAGGTCACCGGTGATGAGCGCACCGCCCTGGCGGGGGCCTTCGGCCGGGAACCCGGCGTGCTCGTGATCAGCGGCACCGGCTGCATCGCCGTGGGGCAGAACCGCCAGGGCCGCACGCACCGCTGCGGCGGCTGGGGCTGGTTGCTGGATGGCGCCGGCTCCGCCATGGACATCGGCCGCGACGGCCTGGCCCTCAGCCTGCAGATGGCCGATGGGCGCCTGCCGGCCACGCCGCTGCAGCAGGAGCTGTGGCGGGCCCTGGCGGTGGACACGCCCCAAGCCCTCAAGGCCCTGGTGGTGCAACCCGGCTTTGGCGCCGCGGGCTTTGCCCGCCTGGCACCCCTGGTGGATCAACGGGCCCAGGCGGGGGACCCCCAAGCGATGGCGGTGGTGGAGCGCTCCGCCGACGCCCTGGCCGCCATGGTGCAGGCGGTGGCAAGCCAGCTGGATCTGCCGGCGCCGGCGGTGTGTGCCGTGGGGGGGGCCGCCGTCCACCTGGGCGCCCTGCGGGAGCGTTTTGCCGCCGCGCTGCAGCGGCACTGCCCAGGGGCCCATCTGCAACAGCCCGCCGGCGATGCCTGCGCCGGAGCCCTGAACCTGGCGGCTCAGACAGCCGGCCTTAGGCCGCGTTGAGGTGCTGATCGGCCAGGGCAGCCAGGTGGCTGCTCCAGTGGTCCACGTCGGCCTGGTCCGCCGCCTCCACCATCACCCGCAGCAGCGGTTCGGTGCCGCTGGAGCGCACCAGCACCCGGCCGCAGCCGGCCATCGCCGCCTCCGCCTGCTCCACCGCCTCGCGCAGGGGGCCGCAGGCCTCCCAGGCGCAGCGCCGTTCGCGGTTGGGCACGGTGACGTTCACCAGCTTCTGGGGGTAGGGCGCAAAGCTGCTGTCGAGCCAATCCGCCAGGCTGCCGCCACGGCGCTGCACCAGGCTGGCCACCTGCAGGGCCGTGAGCAGGCCATCGCCGCTCATGCCATGGCGGGCCGAGAGGATGTGGCCCGATTGTTCGCCCCCCAGGGCGGCCCCCAGCTCCTCCATCGCCGCGTGCACGTGCTGATCGCCCACGGCGGTGCGCTCCAACACCCCGCCTTGGGCCTGCCAGGCGCGCTCGAAGCCCAGGTTGCTCATCACCGTGGCCACGATGCGGTTGCCGGGCAGCGCCCCCTCCGCCATCAACGCCTGGCCCCACAGGTAGAGGATCTGGTCGCCATCCACCACCCGGCCACGGCCATCCACCGCCAGCATGCGG
>JBEBCX010000225.1:0-2987 GCA_041157425.1 Cyanobacteriota bacterium
CCCCCTGGAGCCTGGCTGGGCTAGCGGGCCTGGCCTGGGGCTGGCGCCGCTGGCGCGGCGAGCAGTGGCTGGTGCTGGTGGTTGTCCCGCTGCTGCTGCTGGCGCTGCTGAGCGCCTTCCGCACCAAAACCCCCTACTACGGCCTGCAGCTCACGCCATTTGTGGCCCTCTGGGCCGCCGCGGCCCTGCGGCGCTTCACCGCGCCCGGCGCCGCGCGGCCCCGCTGGCTGGCCTGGGGGATCGCGGGCCTCGGGGGCCTGCTGCTGGCGGGGGGGCTGGCGCTGCTGTGGCCGGGCACGCCCCTGGAGCTGGAGGTGCCACCCGTGCCCAGCGCCGTGCTGGCGGCCGCCGCCCTGGCGGTGGGGCTGAGCTGGGGGCTGCTGCCCCTGCAGCGCCAACCGATCCGCAGCCTGGCGGCGCTGCTGCTGGGGCCCTGGCTGGCCCTGGTGCTGCTGGTGCAGGCGGGCCTGTTCACCGACCGCAGCCCCCTGCAGCGCCAGGCCCTGGCGGCCACCGCCGTGCAAACGGCCCTGGCCGAAGGCCCGGTGGCGGTGATTGCGCCGGAGCCCCTCAGCGGCGACGCCCACAGCCAGTTGATCCTGGTGGCCCTGGGCAGCCCCCAGCTGGGCCCCCGCCTGCAACGGCTGGAGCAGCTGCCGCCGGGCCAGTGGGCCTGGATCCAACGCCCGCAGTTGCCGCAGGCGCCAGGGCTCAGCACCGTGGCGGCGGGCGATGATCTGGCCCCATGGACCCTCGTGCGCCGCAACCCAGCCCCAGGCCGCTGAACCGGCGCGATGGGCTGGTGCTGCTGGGGCTGTGGCTGGCCTGCCTGGCCCTGGATCTGCTCTGGATCCAGCGGCACCAGGCCCCCCCCAGCTGGGACCAGGGCGACCACCTCAGCCGAGCCCTGGGCATCTGGCAGGTGCTGCGCAGCCCGGAGCCCTGGAGCGGCCCCTGGTGGCAGCAGCTCTGGGCCCAGGCCCCCAGCTACCGCGGCCCCCTCAGCTACGCGGTGGCGGCGCCGGTGCTGGAGCTGTTGGGCCCCGGCTACCGCAGCGCCATGGCGGCCAACGGCCTGATCAACGGCCTGCTGCTGCTCAGCTGCTACGGCCTGGGGCGCCAGCTGCACAGCCGCAGCGCCGGCCTCTGGAGCGCCCTGGTGGTGGCGGCGGCACCGGCCCTGCTCAACCAACGCACCGACTACCTGATCGACCTCAGCCTCACCGCCGTGCTCACCGGCAGCTGGTGGTTGCTCAGCCAGCGGCGCTGGTGGGGCGGGGCGCACCCCTGGCGCGGGGCGCTGCTGGCCGGGGCGGGGCTGGCGGCGGTGTTCCTCACCCGGCCCACGGGGCTGGTGCTGCTGTGGCTGCCGCTGCTCGGGCTGCTGCTGGCTGCCCTGGGGGCCGCCCGCGCCGGCCGCTGGGGGCCGCTGCAGCAGCTGGTGGCCGCCACGGCCCTGGCCGGAGCCCTCTGCTGGCCCTGGTTCAGCCAAAACTGGCTCACCATCCTCAGCACCATCAACAACGCCCGCCAATGGGGGGTGCAATACCAGGAGGGGCTGGAGGCCACCAGCCTCGAGGGCTGGCTCTATTACCCCCGCCTTCTGCCCACCATGGCGGGCGGTGGGTTGGTGGCGCTGGTGCTGGCCGGCGCCGCCGTGGCGGCGATGGCCGCCGCCCGCCGCGGCTCACGCCTGAGGCCCGGCCCCCATCCCCGCGGCTGGTGGCTGTGGTGGCTGAGCTTCCCGGTGGGGGGCCTGCTGGTGTGCGTGCTGATGTCCACCAAGGACTTCCGCTTCGTGCTGCCGCTGCTGCCCCAACTGGCCGTGGCCCTGGGGGTGCTGGTGGCGCGGGTGCAGCAACCCTGGGCACCGCTGTGGAAGGGGGCCCTGGTGCTGGTGGCCCTGCAGGGGGCCCTCTGGAACCAATTCGGATGGGGCGTCGACCTCAGCGGCTTCCCGCCCCACCGGCCCAGCACCGAGGGGGGCTGGCCGCTGGAAGCGATCGTGGCCACCATCCGCCGCACGAGCCCCCACCAGCTCTCCACCCTGGCGGTGCTGCCTGACAGCGAGCGGCTCAACGCCTTCAACCTGGAGGCCGAAGGGCGCAGGCAGGGATTCCGCGTGGCGGCCCGCCAAACGGTGGGGCGCCTCGAACAAGCCGCCGGCAACCTGGAGCGCTTCGATTGGTTTCTGCTCAAGGGCGGCGACCAGGGGGTGATGAGCGACGAGCGCCAGGCCCGCCAGGCGGAGCTGGTGCGCGCCTCCGGCGCCTTCCAACGGGTGGGGCAGTGGGGGCTGCCGGACGGCAGCCGCGCCGAGCTCTACCGGCGCCAACCCTTGAGCGTGGCCGTGGAACCCCTGGCCTCCTGCCCGCGCGGCGGGCTCCAGGCGACGCTGCAGCCGATGCCCGGGGGGCTGGAGCTGCAGATCCAAGGGCCAGCCCAGGGGCTGCAGGGGGCGAACCTGATTTTGGATCTGCAGGCAGGGAAGCAGCAGGCTTTGCGGGCCGACCAAGCCCTGGGCCAGGGGCTTCTGCTCACCAACGACCTGCCCCGCGGAGGTTGCATCGCCCTCACCCAACGGCTTGCCAGCGCAAGCCTCGGTGCCAACAACAACCGAACAGCCGAGACGATCACCACTGCCAAAGCGGAGCTGCTGAAGGCCTCAGGCCAAAGGCAAAACCTCCCCCTACGGCTCCTCCCCCCCTCGGATGCGATGGCCGCAGCCGAGCCTTTCGCCCTGGCCGAAAACAGACTCGCCACGCTGGAGTCGCTGGGTGCGCTTTTACGCAGCGGCCAATTCGATACCTTGTTTGACCAGGTTGGCTTTCTCAACCAGAGCGATCCCGAGCAGCGCTACGCCGGCATGGCGGAGCTCGCCGAGGACTTGCGCGCCTGGCTCGAGGGCCGCGTGGTCAAGGCGCACGAGGTCGGCACGTGGGCCGAGACGCGCAAGTGGGTGCGACGCAACCAAGGCCTCGCCGCGG
>JBEBCX010000226.1:0-2981 GCA_041157425.1 Cyanobacteriota bacterium
TGCCGTTGTGCAGGTAGGCCAGGGTGGCCACAGCCTTGGCGTGGGACCGCTGGCCGCTGACGTTATCGGTGGCGCTGGGCTCCAGCTCCAACAGCTGCAGGAGGCGTGAGAGCTTGCCCGCGAGCAGGGCCACATTGCGCTCCGGGTCCAGCAGCTGCTCTCGGGCATCGGCCACCTGCTCAGCGGTGGGGTTGTCCGGCAACAGCCCCTGTTTCACCATCTCGCTGACCCCCAGCTGGGCAGGGCCCAGGGTGCTGAACAGGCCGGAATGGGCGGCAATCGGCAGGCTCTCGCCGGGCTTGGCGTGCTGGATCTCATCGAAAAGGATGGCCGCCAACAGCATCGGGTTGATGCCGCTGCGGCGGCTCACCTGCTGGATCACGGGCTGCAGGGTCTGCAGCTGGGTGAGGGCGTTGTTGCGCACAGGCGTGAGCTGATCCACGCCATGGGTGAACAGCTGGGCCAGCCGCGGTTGCGGCCCGTGCACACCGAACCGCCGCTGCAGGGCTCGGATTTCCTCAGGGCTGAAGGTGGTGGGATCGAGCTGATCAGCCGCCGGCAACAGGCCCCGCAGCGGCGCCAGGCTGGCGCTGTTCCATTCACTGAACCCCAGCCCCAGCAACAGGGCAGCGGTGAGCACACGCTTCATGCCCCGGGGCAGCGGCAGCAGGCGCGACGCTCCCTCCCGGCGGCTACGGGGTCGGTGCAGGGGCGACAACCAGCGGGGCAGGGAAACCAGATGTGTTCGGGGATTAAAGAAAGCTTACGAACCACCTTCGGGTTTGCCCAGGGGGGATCCCCCATGTGTGGCCGTCCACACAGTCGCGGCTCGGACTTGGCTTTTTCACACCTCTGCCCCTGTCCAGGGGTATCCCCAGCGGGCTTTCACGGATAGCGTCGCCAGGCCGCCCCATGCCTCGGCCCCCATGACCCCCCTCCCCCCTGCAGCCGGCTTGGACCCCCAACGCCAGTGGCAGCGGTTCTGCAACCTGCTCTGGCACGACGCGGGGATGGGGTTCTGGCTGGATGTGAGCCGCATGGGCCTCGATGCGGCGCAGCTGGAGGCCATGGCCCCCCGCTTTGAGCAGGCCTTTGCCGCCATGGCCGCCCTCGAGCAAGGGGCCATCGCCAACGCCGATGAACAGCGCCAGGTGGGCCACTACTGGCTGCGGGCGCCCGAGCTGGCGCCGGATGCCGCCAGCGCTGAGCACATTCGCGCCGAGGTGGATCGCATCGAAGCCTTTGGCCGCGATGTGCTGCAGGGCGTGATCACGGCCGCCCCGGATCAGCCGTTCACCGATGTCTTGTGGATCGGCATCGGCGGATCGGGCCTGGGCCCCCTGTTGATGATCCGTGCCCTGCAGGATCCGGGGTCCGGACTTCCCTTCCATTTCTTCGACAACGTCGATCCCGACGGCATGCGCCGCACCCTGGCGTCCATCGGGGAGCGGCTTCGCACCACCCTGGTGATCGTGGTGAGCAAGTCGGGGGGGACCCCCGAGCCCCACATCGGCATGCTGCAGGCCCGCCGGGCCGTGGAGGCCGCCGGTGGCCGCTGGATGCAACAGGCGGTGGCGGTGACCATGCTCGGCAGCCGCCTGGATCAAGAGGCGGAGCAGGGCGATTGGCTGGCCCGCTTCGACATGTTCGATTGGGTGGGGGGGCGCACCAGCATCACCAGTGCCGTGGGCCTGCTTCCGGGGGTCCTGATCGGCAGCGACATCCGTGCGTTCCTCGCCGGGGCCGCCGCCATGGATGCCGCCACCCGCAGCCGTGACCTGCGCCACAACCCCGCCGCCCTGCTGGCGGCCGCCTGGTACCGGGCCGGGGATGGGCGTGGCCAGCGGGACATGGTGGTGCTGCCCTACCGCGACCGCCTGGAGGTGTTCAGCCGCTACCTGCAGCAGCTGGTGATGGAGAGCCTCGGCAAGAAGCTCGACCGCGATGGCCAGGTGGTGCACCAGGGTCTGGCCGTCTACGGCAACAAGGGCTCCACCGACCAGCACGCCTACGTGCAGCAGTTGCGCGATGGCGTCGACAACTTTTTCGTGACCTTCATTGAAGTGCTGGAGGACCCCGGGGACATCCCGCCCCTGGAGGGGGAGAACCCCGGCGACTTCCTGGATGGCTTCCTGCAGGGCACCCGCTCGGCCCTCACCGAGGAGGGGCGCTTCAACCTCAGCATCACGCTGCAACGCCTCGATGCCGCCAGCCTTGGTGCCCTGATCGCCCTGTTCGAGCGTGCCGTGGGCCTGTACGGCGAACTGGTGAACGTGAACGCCTACCACCAGCCCGGTGTGGAAGCCGGCAAGAAGGCCGCAGCCGCCCTGCTCGACCTGCAGGCACGGCTGGAGCAGGCCATGGCCGATCAGCGGGAGCACACCCTGGCCGATCTCCAGGGGCTCATGGGCCTGGACTCACCGGAATCGCTCTATTGGATCCTGCGCCACCTCTGCGCCAACCGCCGCCACATCGATGCCCGTGGTGACTGGGGCCAGCCCGACAGCCTGGTGTTCATCCACGACTGACAAAGAACTGATCACGGGCTGACCTGGCGCCCGTCAGGGCACCAGGTTGACCAGCTTTCCGGGAACCACGATCACCCGGCTGGGGGCCTTGCCCTCCAACCACTTGCTGGCGATCTCGCTCTGCAGCGCCAACTGCTCCAGGGTGGCCTTGTCGGCGTCGGCGGGCACCTCCAGGCTCCCCCGCACCTTCCCCTTGATCTGGATCACCAGGGGCACCGTGTCGCGCACCAATGCCGTGGCATCGGCTTCCGGCCAGCGCTGGCGATGGATGCTGCGCCGCCGACCCCTCTGGTTCGCCAGCCGGGTCGCACGAAGATCGTGTGATCGATCGCCAGCCTCCGGTCGTGATCACGCCGCCGTCGTGGGGCAGGCGATCGATCCGGGCGGCTCGCGCATGACGTTCGGCGACACGCTGGGCTTGCCCCGGAGGAAGCACGCACAGCGCCGTGGCCA
>JBEBCX010000227.1:0-2972 GCA_041157425.1 Cyanobacteriota bacterium
CCAGGCCCGGGGCGGCAGCGTTACGCTCGCCTCCATCGCTTGTCTGAACCCCGGCATGGCCAAGGTCGGCGTGCTGTTGCTGAACCTCGGCGGCCCTGAACGCATTCAGGATGTCGGACCGTTCCTGTACAACCTGTTCGCCGATCCGGAGATCATCCGGCTGCCCAACCCGGCGCTGCAGAAACCGCTGGCCTGGCTGATCAGCACCCTGCGGGCCGGCAAATCCCAGGCGGCCTACCGCTCCATCGGCGGCGGCTCGCCCCTGCGGCGCATCACCGAGCAGCAGGCCCGTGAGCTGCAGAGCAACCTGCGCCAGCGCGGCATCGAAGCCACCAGCTACGTGGCCATGCGCTACTGGCACCCGTTCACCGAATCCGCCGTGGCCGACATCAAGGCCGACGGCATCGACGAAGTGGTGGTGTTGCCCCTCTACCCCCACTTCTCCATCAGCACCAGCGGCTCCAGCTTCCGGGAGCTGCAGCGGCTGCGGCAGGGGGATCCGGCCTTCTCACGGCTGCCGATCCGCTGCATCCGCAGCTACTACGACGACCCGGGCTACATCGGCGCCATGGCGGAGCTGATCGCCAAGGAGATCCAGGCCTGCCCCGACCCCAGCCAGGCCCACGTGTTCTTCAGCGCCCACGGTGTGCCCAAGAGCTATGTGGAGGAGGCGGGCGACCCCTACCAGCAGGAGATCGAAACCTGCGCGCGGCTGATCATGGAGCGGCTGCAGGCCGACCTGGGCCACCCCAACCCCTACACGCTCGCCTACCAGAGCCGGGTGGGGCCTGTGGAATGGCTCAAGCCCTACACCGATGACGCCCTGCACGAGCTGGGGGCCGCCGGCGTGAAGGATCTGGTGGTGGTGCCGATCAGCTTCGTGAGCGAGCACATCGAAACGCTCGAGGAGATCGACATCGAATACCGGGAGATCGCCACGGAGGCGGGCATCACCAACTTCCGGCGGGTGCCGGCGCTCGACACCACACCGAGCTTCATCCAGGGGTTGGCCAACCTGGTGCAGCAGGCCCTGGAGGGGCCGGAGGTGAACCTCGACCAGGCGGCCGCCCTGCCCACCCAGGTGAAGCTCTACCCCCAGGACAAATGGGCCTGGGGCTGGAACAACAGCTCCGAGGTGTGGAACGGCCGCTTGGCGATGCTCGGTTTCTCCGCTTTCCTGCTGGAACTGCTGAGCGGCCGTGGCCCCCTGCACGCCCTGGGACTGCTCTAGAAACCCCAGCCCCCTGGTGGCGCTGCTGCTGGCAGCCCTGCTGAGCCAACAACCTCCGGCCCAGGCCGAACCCCGCTGGCGCCAGGGGGTGTTTCCCGTGGCCAGCTTCTCCGGCTACACCAGCCATTTCGGCAGCCGCATCGGCCCCGGCGGCCAGCTGGAGCCACACCACGGCCTCGACATCGCCGCGCCGCTGGGCTCACCGATTCGCAACTGGTGGGGCGGCCAGGTAAGCGAGGTGATCAGCGATGGCGGCTGCGGCCTGGGGCTGGTGATCCGCTCCGGCCCCTACGAGCACATCTATTGCCATTTGGCCGGCACGGTGGCGGGGGGGGTGTACCGCAGCGGGTCGGTGGCCCTGGCGGCGGGCAGCCCCGTGCGGGGCGGCCAACTGATCGGCCATGTGGGCCTCTCGGGGCGCACCAGCGGCCCCCATCTGCACTGGGGCATCCGCCACGGCGGCCGCTGGCTCAACCCGGCGGCGATCCTGCGGGCGATGGCGGCGGCACTTTCCAGGGCCAGACCTTAAGTTGGGTCATGGAGTCGCCCGCTGCCCGCCGCTGTCGTGACCGTTACGTCCGCCTCGCCAACGGCCGCCCAAGCAGCCGGATCCGCACCCCAGGCCGCTACTGCCGCTGACGCCCAGCCGCAGCGCGTGAATGGGGGCTACGCCCTGATGGACAGCCTGCGCCGCCATGGCGTGCGCCACATCTTCGGCTACCCCGGCGGCGCGATCCTGCCGATCTACGACGAGCTGCACAAGGCCGAATCCCGCGGCTGGCTCAAGCACATCCTGGTGCGCCACGAGCAGGGCGGCACCCACGCCGCCGATGCCTATGCCCGCGCCACCGGCCAGGTGGGGGTGTGCTTCGGCACCTCCGGCCCCGGTGCCACCAACCTGGTCACGGGCATCGCCACCGCCCACATGGACTCGGTGCCGATGGTGGTCATCACCGGGCAGGTGCCCCGCGCCGCCATCGGCACGGATGCCTTCGGCAAAAGCGTGCCCACAGGCGGCTTCTCGGGGCTTCAGTACCTGGGCAAAGACGGTAGCGGTAATCTCAGGTTTCTCACCGTCAGCGATCGCGGTCCCAATGGGGAGCCCATCAATGTTGATAATGATCCTGCGCTTGAGCGCCCCTTTCTGCTGCCCGACTATCAGGCGCGTGTGTCAGAGGTTCAATTCAATCCGACAACCGGAAAAATGTCGGTGGTCAGCACCACCTTATTGACCAAGCCCGATGGCTCCAAGCTGACCGGACTGCCCAATATTCCCGGTACCGATGAAGAGCCCATCCAAATCGTACCGGCTGACGCGGCACAGAAGACGGGTACGTTTACTGATAAGGGTGTCACCTACGGCTACAAGGCGTTGTCCTACGATCCGCTGGGCGCCGATCTGGAAGGGGTTTACCGACTGACTGATGGCACGATGTGGATGGTGGATGAATATCGCCCCGCGGTTTACGAGTTCGATGCCACTGGAAAAATGCTGTCGCGGTATGTACCTGCCGGTACTGCCGCCCTTACTGCGGAAACGGGTGACAGTTATGGTACCGAGACCCTGCCCGCTCACCTGATCAAGCGCCAGGCAAATCGTGGCTTTGAAGCTCTGGCAGTCGACGAGACCGGCGGCTACCTGTATGCCTTTGTACAGAGCCCGCTGGACGCGGTGTCGGGTACCGTAGATACGGTCGGGCCGCTGGTGCGCATTGTCAAGATGGCTATCCGCGATATGACG